>JAUILB010000184.1 GCA_030432815.1 Alphaproteobacteria bacterium
CGCTTCTGTGAATATCATTCATATAATCCAATTGTTTTTCATTTAATTCCCCAAAATATTTATTCAGCAACATTTCTGAAAAACCGATGATAGCATTTAATGGCGTTCTAAGTTCATGGCTTGTTTCTGCAAGAAAGGTTGACTTTGCCTTGCTTGATTTTGTTGCCTCATCAAGTGCCTGTTCCAGGGCATATTGTGTCCGGGTAATGTCCGTCAGATCCGTAATTGATCCGATAAAGGATACTTTATCCTTTATTTTCATTTCACCAATACCAAGGTGGATAGGGAATTCTTCTCCGCCTTTGCGTATAGCGCTTACTTTTCTGCCAATGCCTATGATCTTTTTTACGCCCGTAGTGTGATAATTTTTTAGATAGTCATCATGTTTTTTTGCATGAAATTCCGGCATTAACATTTTGACATTTTTACCGATAACTTCTTCGGAAGTATAACCAAACATTTTTTCTGCGGCTTCATTAAAAATTTCAATATTTCCCAAACTGTCCGCAACGATGGCTCCGGTGGCAATATTTTCAAAAGTTGAATGAAACCGCTCAATATCCTGATCCAGCTGTTTTGAATATTCTTCTTTAATTCCCATTTCGTTTTTTAATTTTTCTTCTAATCTTCTGCGGCGTTTTATTTCCATGCGCATTGTTCTGATCCAGAAAAAAACGCCAATGCTGATTACAAGAAAAACGCCGAGAACATACCAAATTGGTCCATAATCTATGCCGGGTTTTATTTTTATTTGCAGCCATTTATTGAAAATTTCATTTTTTCTGATCGGGGATATGTCAGCAAGTGCCTTTTCAATTGCACTTGCCAGCAAAGGCAAGGTTGGCTGAACCCCAATGGCACTTTCCATTGTATATGGTGATATGCCCGTAACAATTAAATCTGTATTTCCGATAACAGGTAAGAGCGAATTAACAAATGGAATGTCCCCTATATATGCATCTGCCTCACCAAGCAGAACCATATTAACGGCCTGCTGCGCATTATCCGTTTCAATAATTCTGATATTTGGGAAATCTCTATTAATATACTCAATAATAGCCGTATTTTTTACCAGTGAAAGGCTATGTCCGTTTAAATTCTCCAATGATGTAAATGCCGTGTTATCCTTAAGCGTGTATATGGCCTGCTCGAATACCATATAAGGCTCGGTAAAGATAAAAAGCTCTTCCCGCCCTTTTGTGGGCGTAACGACGGCAATCATATCTGCTATCTGTAGTTTATACTGATTGAGGCCATCATCCCAGTTGGTGTTCCCTGACCAGACAAATTCTATATTTAATCTTTTTGATATTTCATTTAAGAAATCACCAGCGATTCCGGATATTTTACCGTTGGTGTCAATAAATTCGTATGGAAACGAATCTTCTTCAGCTGCAACATTTATTACCTTGTTTTCGGATAACCAATCCAGCTCTGCGTTTGTCAGTCCAATGTCATAAGGTATGTTTACTGGTATGTTCCATTTATCATAAATTTTCATTAGCTCTTCCGGTGTAACGGCGGCTATTGCTTTATTCATAATGCCAAACAACACAGGATTGTCTTTATGGATGGCTATGCCTTGGCTAATTTTGCCATTCTCCATGATGAAATCGTTACCCAGTGCTTCAAGACCTGTGATGCTTCTCTGTGAGACTGTAAAGTCAACGGTTGTTGCATCACCCGGATACACATCAATTTCTCCGGCAGTTAATGCTCTTAAAACTTCATTGTTATTAACATATTCCCTATAGTTCAGATTAGGGTATTTCTCTTTATATGTCTCGTAAACGATATGGCCTTTTATCATCCCGATTTTTCTGTTTTCTAGATCACGGACATCCGAAATTTTAGAAGTCCCCGTCCTGCCATAAAATACTATCGGTATATTGATATATGCTGATGTGAAGTTGAAAGTTTTTTCCCGTTCTTCGGATCTGCTAAGGGTCTGGATAATATCGATTTCCTGATCAATTGCTTTTTGAACGGTTGTTGTCCAATTGCCATAATTGATAAACTCAATTTCCAGGCCGACTTTACCCGCAAGAAGATTTAAATAGTCTATTGAAAAACCGGCTGGCTCGCCCGCGCTGATAAAATCAATCGGGGGATATCCGGTATTGTTCGATGCCGTGACAACCGGATTTTCTGAAATCCAGGCTTTTTCGGCTTCTGACAGTATTACTTCCGGGCTGATTTCTTGTGGGTAGGCAGGGTTAAGCAGAATAAATATCTGAACAGACACTATTATAAATGCATATATGCATTTCAGATATTTAATATGACTATGAAACATAGTGAAAAATTAAACCTTGAATTTAAATTTCGTAACAGTTTTGTATGACTTATGGTGTCTCCCCGGTATATTCACTGAATTTTGGTGTTGCTCTTAAAATTTAACAGCACATATACCCCCCAAAAACCTATCTGAAAAAATACAACTTTATTTGGTATATCAATAAAACATAACAACGTTAAATAATAGTAAATAAAATTTATCTTCTCTTTTTATAACAGGTTAAAACCACAGACAGGTTGAGCTCTGCAGTGCTGCGCGCAACAACAGGAAATAATTCAAGTTGCCTAAAAACACATGAATTTAAAACTTATATAGAGGTTAGCGGACAAAAGTTCCTGCATATGAATAATTGCCGTGCTAACTTTTATCCGTTCAAATCTCTTCTGAACCACGAGTGGTGATTAGGCAGGATATAGCCAAGTATCCCAAGGAAAACGTAGTTTAACATCTGATTTACAGAAGACCATTCCTGCAATATATAATGTCCAAATAACAAACTTAACATAAAAACAAACCATCCATAAAAAACGTACTTTTTGTAAATATTACTTATTAAAGCTAGTCCGAGTGCAATCTCAATAAATGGTATTATTTTAAGATAAAGATTAACAAGAACAGGGGGTAAATTTATTCTCAGGTCCCCTTGAAAAAGCTGGGAATAATAATCATAAAACCCGCCTTGGCTAAAGAACTTGCTCGTACCAGCAGTAAGTAAAATTAATATCATGGTAATGCGGACAATCCTCTCAGCGTCTTTGAGTTTTTCTTTTGAAATCATAATGCCTGCCTCCTTTCGTACAATTTTGATATTTGAAAAATATAGTAACAAGAGAATCATGGTTTAGCTAATGTTAAGAAAATAAGCTAGGCCATGGAAGTGGGGCAATGACCTAGCAGTCAGTGGGCCCTCTATGAGTAGGTTCATGAGAGGGCCAGGGAATTAGCTAAAATATAGAAGTAAAACCTATCATAAGTATTGCTGCCCAAGAAACCAGATAAACTGGCGTTCTTAAGTAGGGTATGCCAGCAATATAGACAACAGCATATATAAGGCGGGCAATGAAAAATACTTCTGCCCACATCGCAATAACATCGCCTGCCATTGAGCTTACATCAGGCATATATAGTGCCGCAACCACAACGGCTATAAAAGCGGGCATGGTTTCGACCATATTTAAATGAGCGCGCTGCGCGCGCGCGGCCCACAATGGTTGTTCAGGTTGTTTAGCGGGAAACCCTTCGGGATAATTTTTTAAAAATGTTGGAATTCCCCATACAAAAAGGCGGGCTAAAATATATGGTGTCCATAGTAAAATTGTTAAAATTCCGCTTAATGCCAGGTAAAATAATGTCGTCTCCATATTCTTTTCCTTTCTATAACAATATTTCAACGATGTGACTTTACCAACTAAAATCATATTAACAATGCGAGTTAGTATCTTAAATTTGTCCATTAGTATTGTAATGTTGATTATTGATTGATTTTATGAATTATAGAAATGTAACCTTGATCTGAAAGAAAATATAATGGATGTACTCAGTGATATATTAGATACTTTAAAATTTAAGGGTTCTTTTTACTTTTCAACGAATTTTACTTCTCCGTGGGGTGTACAGGTACCAAATTATAAAAATGTTGCCCGCTTTCATTTGGCAGTTGGAGGAGGGTTTTGGGTGAAGGTTGCTGGTGTTGATGATTATATACATTTGTCTTCAGGCGATATGATAATAATTCCCCATGGTGCAGAACATAAAATTTCGGATGAGCAAGACAGCCCCATTGAACAGTTGGACGAGGTGCTTCACAAAAGCGGATATAAAGGAGAAGGTCATCTGGTCTATGGCGGTGACGGTAAAAGAGGTTCGACAGAACTTTTGTGCGGACATTTTGATTTTGATGAGAAATTTACACACCCGCTTATTTCTGATTTGCCGGCGTATATTCTGATTACCGGAAAAGAGGCGATAGATTTTTCCTGGTTTGATAATGCCATGAAATTTATATCTTATGAATCGCAAAAAACGAGTATCGGTAATTCTGCCATCATTAAACGGCTGTCCGAAATTTTATTTATTCATGCAATTCGTGTTTGGAATTTCAAAGAAAACAATAATAAAGGATTTATGCGCGCCATAGCTGATAAGAAGATTGGCCGAAGTATTAAAGCATTTCACGATGCACCTGAATTTGCGTGGACACTGGAAAACCTGGCATATGAAGCCGGCGTATCAAGGTCCGTTTTTGCCAATCAGTTCAAAGAGCTGATGGGGATAACTCCCTTAAGTTACATGACATTCTGGCGTATGCAAAAAGCATGTCAGAGCCTTATTGAAACTGATTTATCTACGGATTTAATAGCTGAACAAGTTGGGTATCAATCACTAGCAGCATTCAGCAAAGTATTTAAAAAGAATGTTGGTGTAGGGCCGGGTAGCTTCCGCAGAGAAAATAGTGGACTATAATAATTGCTGAACAACTGCTTTTGGTTCCGGGCGGACATTCGACCAATAGCGAATTGACCGGAAAAACCACGTAAAGTAAGCTCTTTCCAGCACAGGGGAGAAATCATGATGCTTCGTCTTTTTATGCCGCACGTTACCAGTAGAATTATTGCTGCACTGGTAATACTCAACGTTGCCAGTTTTAATCTTTTTGCAGCCGATGAGCCGAGGGCCAATGCTGATCGCATGGAAGCGCGTATTATTGGACTTAGCGAATTTGGCAGAAATGCAGATGGCGGTGTTGATCGTGTTGCCTTTTCTGATGCTGATGTTGCCGGCCGCAAACACATGATTGAACTTATGAAAAAATCGGGTCTGGAAGTTCGTGTTGACTATGCAGGCAATATCATCGGTAAACGTGCCGGTAAAGACCCGTCTCTTGCCACAATTATGTTTGGCTCACATATTGATAGTGTGCCGGGTGGTGGTAATTATGACGGTGATGTCGGGGTGATGGGGGCACTTGAAGTTATTGACCTGTTAAACGAAGCCGATATTACGACCAACCACCCGCTCGAAATGATTATATTCACGGCTGAAGAAAGCAGTATGATCGGAAGCAGGGCATTTACTGGCGATCTTCCACAAAGGTCTTTGGACAGCTTTACAAACCCAGGCCCAAGAAGGGAAGGACTGGAACATATTGGTGGCGATCCTGACAAATTAAAAGAAGTCAAACCCGCATATCCGGTTCATGCATTTGTAGAGCTTCATATTGAACAGGGTGGAATACTGGAACAGGAAAATCTGAATATCGGCATCGTTGAAGGCATTGTCGGTATAAGCACATGGCCTGTTACGGTGGAAGGCTTTGCAAACCATGCGGGGACAACACCCATGCCGGGCAGGCGGGATGCCCTTGTTGCGGCATCAAAATTGATCATTGCAATTAATGAGCGCGCCACCAATATGGAAGGCAGACAAGTGGCAACGGTTGGTCGAATAGAAGCTTTCCCAGGTGCATCCAACGTTATTCCGGGTACTGTGGAATTTTCCCTTCAGATACGTGATCTTGATGCGGATAAAATTCAGCATCTTTTTGAAGTGATAAAGCAGGAAGCCAAAGGGGTTGAGGAAGAAATGGATGTTAAAATCACATTTGGAACATCAGGCGTGCCTGCACCCGCACTCACGGATACGAGATTACGCAACATCATTGAACAATCAACAAAAGACCTTGGTCTTACATTTCAGCATATGCAATCAGGGGCAGGTCATGATGCACAGCATATGGCACATTTTATTCCAACAGGTATGATTTTTGTACCAAGCAGAGGCGGGATCAGCCATTCTCCCAAGGAATATACGTCGCCGCAGGATATGGCA
>JAUILB010000185.1 GCA_030432815.1 Alphaproteobacteria bacterium
TGGTAACTGGATACAGCTTTATCAACAATGATAAGCGAAAAAATTGATCATCATTTTAATGAACTTTCACCGCTTGATTTCAATGTCTTCGGCGATACGAACCTTTATGAAAAATTGTGCCGTGAAGGCACTGACCTAAAAACCGCAAAAGCCTTTCTTGATCATGTGACAGTGATAAAAGAACAGATCGACAGCGTCGTCGGCAACGAAGATGAACATCTGGCGGTTGTATATAATTTCTTAAGTGAAGAAGAACAAAAACAATATCAAAATTTTCTGAAAAGGCTTGAGACTGATACACGGCTCTATGTTAAGGAAATTGCAAATTAATTAACCTTCACCGATCCCATTCCACATATTAAAAAGGCCCACCTCAATGGTGAGCCCTTTTTAATGGCGGAGAGGAAGGGATTCGAACCCTCGGTACCCGTGAGGGCACAACTCCTTAGCAGGGAGCCCCATTCGACCACTCTGGCACCTCTCCGCCGCCGTTTTTAGTTGTGTTGAACGCCCTTGTCAAAACATTTCTGGCTAAAATATCGAATAAGCAAAAAAAGAGGGCATGGAAAATTTTTCCACACCCTTTTCAGTTAAAAATACTATACTATGGTAATAGCGGCGCCTTATCACCCAGCGCACATCTTACTATGATACTAATATATATTAGTGAGCAACCATCCATTCACGCGCTTTGCGCTGCGCTTCTGAAATTTCACCATTCGACATGGCGTCTGCCACTTCCGCACGGTCGATTTGTGCACTCAACATTCCACGCATCGCCGCCAGATTAAACCATTTATGTGCTTCCACATTATTTTGTTCCACGCCGTGACCTATTGAATAAAGAAGGCCAAGATCATATAGAGCTTCTGCTTTTCCGCTTTCTGCTGCCTGTATCCGGTTTTCGAGATATTTCTTATCTGCTATTGCCATAACATTTTCTCCGTCATTAACTATATTTTGTACCTAACGCTTAATTTCGCGCCTTATAGAAAATAAAGTTGTATTAGAATTTTAAATAAATGGTTAACGCCAATATTTTTTTGATAAGATATTGTTTTATAAAGATAAATATAGTTAACCCGCAAAGGTTAACAAACAGGCAAAAGGTTAATTTTCACTATTTTTCGGTTTTTTTAAACAGATTCTATGAAACATCACGAATCAATTTTAACCATAAAAAAAGCCGGGAAAATTAACCATCCCGGCTTTTTGGTAAAATACGGTGTTATTTAGCCATCAAGTTTTGGCCTTAAAAGTTGATTGACAACTTGCGGATTGGCTTTACCCCCAGTTTTCTTCATCACCTGTCCGACGAAGAAACCAAAGAGCTTATCTTTACCGCCGCGGTATTCCTCAACCTTATCAGCGTTCTCGGCCAGAATTTCATCAATCATTGCTTCGATTGCACCGGTATCGGAAACCTGCTTCAGGCCCTTTTCTTCCACGATGGCTTCAGGGGAATTTCCGGTATCCAGCATAATATCGAACACGTCTTTGGCGATCCGGCCCGAAATTGTGCCATCAAGCTGAAGACCAAGAAGTTCAGCCGCATGCTCAATGGATACCGGGCTTTCATTTATGGACTTGCCCAGTTTTTTAAGCGCGCCAAACAGATCACTTGTGATCCAGTTTGATACCAATGATCCAAGTTCTGAAATTGGCTTTCCTGTTTTATCAACCGTTGCGGCGAGCAATGTTTCAAAATAATCGGCATTTTCCTTTTCCGCGGTAAGCACAGCCGCGTTATATGGTGTAATATGCAGATCCCTGATGAAACGTTCTTTCTTGGCATCTGCAAGTTCCGGCATTTCTTTTGCAAGCTGGTCGACAAATTCCTGACTAAATTCAAGCGGCAGCAAATCCGGGTCCGGAAAATAGCGATAATCATGTGCTTCTTCTTTTGATCGCATCGGGCGTGTTGTCCCGGTTGCCACTTCAAACAGTCTTGTTTCCTGATTAACCGTACCGCCATCTTCGATAAGATCGATTTGACGGCGGATTTCGCTTTCCACAACCTGTGTCACATAGCGGATCGAATTAACATTTTTTGTTTCCGTACGGGTACCAAACGCTTCGCCGGGACGGCGCACCGATACGTTCACATCCGCGCGCATTGATCCCTGCTCCATATTGCCGTCGCAGGTGCCCGCATAACGGACAATAGAGCGTATTTTTTTGAAATAGGCGGCGGCTTCTTCCGGTGTACGCATATCCGGTTTTGATACGATTTCCATCAGTGCCACACCGGACCGGTTAAGGTCAACATATGTCATGGTTGGATGCTGGTCATGCATGGATTTACCGGCATCCTGTTCAAGATGAAGCCTTTCAACACCAATTTCCTTGGTGCTCCCGTCTTCAAGATCAATTGTGACAACCCCTTCGCCGACAATGGGATCCTTGAACTGGGAAATCTGATAGCCTTGCGGCAGATCGGCATAAAAATAATTTTTACGGTCAAATATGCTGCGCAGGTTAATCTTGCAACCCATGGCAAGCCCGGTACGGACCGCCTGACGCACGCATTCCTCGTTAATAACAGGAAGCATACCGGGCTGTGCTGAACATACAAAACTGACCTGTGTATTCGGTTCCGCGCCAAAGGCCGTCGCCGCGCCGGAAAATAATTTTGCTTCGGAAATGACCTGCGCGTGGATTTCAAGGCCGATAACGGCTTCCCAATCGCCTGTTGCCCCTGGATAAAGCCTGCTCATGATGCGTCTCCCCACCATTTGGCCGGTTTATGCTTAAATCCGGCCGCTGTTTCAAGGACATCCGCAACATTCAGAAGCTGCTCTTCACCGAAGGCCTGTCCCAGTAGTTGAAGACCAAGGGGTAGCCCCTCTGCGCTTAGGCCTGCGGGCACCGAAATACCCGGAAGCCCCGCAAGGGACGCCGGTACGGTAAACACATCATTTAAGTACATGGCAAGCGGATCATCCACCTTATCACCCAGCGCGAACGCCGCACTTGGCGCTGTCGGTGTCAGGATCACATCACATTTTTCATATGCGGCCTTAAAATCATTGGCAATCAGCGTGCGTACTTTTTGTGCTTTCAGGTAATATGCGTCATAATAGCCTGCGGATAGTACATAAGTACCGATAAGTATCCGGCGTTTTACTTCGTCGCCAAAACCGGCAGCACGGGTTTTTTTATACATATCATCAAGGCTGCTACCTGCTACACGAAGACCGTATTTGACGCCATCATACCGTGCAAGGTTTGATGAACATTCCGCCGGCGCCACAATGTAATATGTCGGCAGCGCATATTTTGTGTGTGGCAGGCTTATATCAACGATTTCCGCGCCTGCATCCTTTAACCAGTCAATGCCCTTTTGCCAAAGATTTTCAATTTCCTGCGGCATGCCGTCCACACGATATTCGCTTGGCACACCAACTTTAAGGCCGCGGATATCACCCTTTAGCGCTGCTTCATAATTCGGTACCGGTATGTTGATTGATGTTGAATCCTTAGGATCATACCCGGCCATGCTTTCCATCATGATTGCTGCATCGCGCACCGTTTTGGTCAGCGGCCCTGCCTGATCAAGGGATGATGCAAATGCAATCATTCCCCAGCGTGAACAGCGGCCATATGTCGGTTTAAGACCCACAAGCCCTGCGAATGATGCCGGCTGACGGATCGACCCCCCTGTATCGGTTCCTGTGGTCGCAATGGCAATATCCGCGGCAACCGCCGCCGCAGACCCGCCGGACGACCCACCAGGCACCGTGTCTTTATCAGACCCCGCCGCGCGCCACGGGTTTTTAACCGGGCCATAATAACTGTTTTCATTTGAAGACCCCATGGCGAATTCATCCATGTTGGTTTTACCCAGCATCACCGCGCCATCATCCCAAAGGTTTTGGGAAACCGTACTTTCATATTCCGGTTTGAAGCCGTCCAGAATATGACTGCATGTTTGGCTGTGAACACCTTTGGTACAGTATAAGTCCTTCATTCCTATGGGAATGCCGGTCATGCCTTTGGCATTTCCCGCCTTGATCATGGCGTCCGCATTATCCGCCATTTCCATTGCCTTCTCGGCGGTAACAGCAACAAAACAATTAAGCTCTTTTGCGTCTTCCATTGCGTTTAAATGCGCTTCGGTCAGTTCACGTGAACTGATATCCCCTTTATGAAGGGCATTCCTTGCTTCGGATAGGGTAAATTTGGTAAGTTCAGTCATCATCCACTCCCTATTCGATCACTTTAGGCACGGCAAAAAAACCATGCTCGGCCTGCGGTGCATTTTTTAGAACGCTGTCACGGTAGCCACCATCGGTGACTTTATCTTCACGGCGGGGAAGTGATGCTTCAACCACGCTGGTCATGGCCTCTACCCCATCGGTATCAACTTCGGAAAGCTGTTCCACCCAATCAAGAATGTTATTAAGCTCTCCCACCGTGGATTCAAGCTCCTTTTCCGAAACTTCAATACGGGCCAGATTCGCGATCTTCGCGACTGTATCTTTATCAATTGACATGTCAAAATGCTCTTATTGCTTTACGTGCTTATTTAATGGCGGGAAACTACCACCAGCCGCCAGCAACCGCAAGCGATTGTTTATCATAATTGTAAAAGCTGGACGCCGACCGGATTTACTATTATCCTGATCTCTATCAACAATAACTTGTGAGAGGGTTACGTGACTAAGAGATTATTTTATACAGCATTGATTTCACTGGTGGCAATTGGCAATGCCATCGCCGCAGACGTGGATGGTGAATGGAGCGTCGCCAT
Source organism: Alphaproteobacteria bacterium (assembly GCA_030432815.1). Taxonomy (GTDB): domain Bacteria; phylum Pseudomonadota; class Alphaproteobacteria; order Sphingomonadales; family Emcibacteraceae; genus Pseudemcibacter. The sequence continues at coordinate 4,754 of JAUILB010000185.1, forward strand.
GAATTCCGCCGAGGGTGGCACCGTCATTCCAATGACCATTTCCATTGATGGTGAAATGGCGAAAGCAATGGTGGGGCAGGACGAACTTAGCGGCACATATAGGGATGGTGAGCTTAAGCTGACAGGGCCGTTATATGTACCCGAAGCCGGTATGTCCGCGACCCTTGACATGACCGCCAAACTTGATGGTGATCATTTAAAGGGAACAGCCAATTGGGACATGTATACCGCAAATGTACTTGGCACCCGTAAGGATTAATACTTAATCCGAAGTCCTAGCCGCACGGTAAAGGGTTCCACCGGATGATAGTGGATGTCTTCAACAGGCATGGCTTCACCGTTTAGGCGGGATTCGTAAAAATAGGTAATATCCCTGTCATTGCTACCGAATAAATTAAACACATCCAGATCAAGGGTGTAACGGTCAAATTCGTAAGCGATACCAGCATTAACAAGGGATGTTGGTTCGGATTGGACACTGTCATCTTCAATCAGCGGTGCGCTACCAAAATGGCGAACACGGACGCTGCCGGTTACCCCATTATCCAGCGTTACGGTCGCCCCGGCCCCAAATACCGAACGCACCGAGCCCGGAATAAAATTATCCTGCGCAAGGTTAAATTTCGCATCCGTTGTGGCCGCCGTTGCATCAAAAGCAAGCCATTCTGTCGCCTGCCAGAAGCCTGAAAATTCAAGTCCGTATCTGCGTGTTCCGTCATTGGCTTCTGTATTTCCGGCGTCCCCGACAAACACAAGTTCGCTATCCAGTTCAAGCCAGAACCCGGCAAGGGTAAAATTAATGTCTTCGTTTGGTTCTACGCGGATACCAAGTTCCGCACCTTCACTTTTTGCAAATAGCGGCACGGGCGATACAGGATCGCCGGAGACCGGATCAACCGTGATTGCCGCACCGCGTACATCATTTGAATGAAAACCCTGGCCATAATTGGCATAAATTTCTGCCTGGCTGCTTACCCGATAGGCTGCGGAAAATTTCGGGCTGAGGATCGCATCATTGCCGCTTCCTGAATTTAGAGGTTGTAGTGCGTTAACATCGTAACTATTTCGGTCAATGCGAAGCCCCCCTGTAAGGCGGAAATCATCATTCAGGTATAAATTAAGGCTTGAATATCCGCTGAGGGTCAGGGCTTCCACTTCATCATTTCTTATGGTCGATAGCCGCACACGTTCCGCCGTGTTGTGTAGCCCTACTTCATTAATATTATCATAACGTAAGGCCCCGCCTACGACCCAGGCCAGACTAGTTTCCCCAAATTCAAAATGTTGATGATATTCAACGTCCCCACCCCAGATGCTTCTATTATCGACCTGTTCAAATTCATCACCATTAATCGGATC
>JAUILB010000186.1 GCA_030432815.1 Alphaproteobacteria bacterium
TATTTATTCAGGCAGTTGAGGATTTGAGGAAAGCAGGCGCAACTATTGTTGACCCGTTTGAAATTGAAAATTTTGAGGCCCACAGAAATGCTCCCAACTTTTGCAGGCGGTTTCGTTATGATATGCACGAGTATTTAAAGACACTTGGTGATAACGCGCCGATCAGGGATGTTATGGAAGTTTATGAAGCAGGGCAGTATTCTTCCTATATTAAGGGGGGACTGGAAAATTTTGGAGCCGGCCCGCTTGATGTGCATCCAAATAATGAAAATCCGCCCTGCATGGAATATCCCAATCACGAAGGCAGAAACGCATTCAAGGCGGATGTTGTTTCATCAATGGATAAATATGATGTGGATGTAATTATTTATCCAAGCTGGACCAATCCACCAGCGCCGCTAATGACTGCGGATGAGGATTATAAAGGTGATAACAGCCAGATTATTGCACCAGCAACAGGCATGCCTGCTGCTACTGTTCCTATGGGCTTTAGTCATGGAAACCTACCAGCCGGCCTACAGATTTTGGCGCGGGATTATCAGGAAGGGTTATTGTTTGAGATCGCCTATGCATATGAACAGGCGACAAAACATAGAAAACCGCCACGGCGCTTTCCGGAAATCGATAAAGTCACAAAATTTGCAAAAGTAAATTGAAAGCAGGGGAAAATGAAAAATAATTATAAAAGCGATATTGAAATTGCACGTGAAGCAACAGCAAAACCCATTGGTGAAATTGCCGCGAAAATAGATATACCAGATGATGCCCTTATACGTTACGGGGAAGATAAGGCAAAAATAAAACTGGATTATATAGAAAGCCTTGCGGATAAGCCGGATGGTAAACTTATTCTTGTGACCGCAATCACACCGACACCGGCAGGTGAAGGAAAAACCACAACGACTGTCGGCCTTGGAGACGGGCTTAATAAAATCGGTAAGAAAGCGATGATATGTATTCGTGAACCGTCCCTTGGTCCATGCTTCGGAATGAAGGGGGGTGCCGCGGGTGGTGGTTATGCACAGGTTATTCCCATGGAAGATATCAACCTTCATTTTACGGGTGATTTTCATGCTATTACGTCGGCCAATAATCTTCTTGCCGCGATGATCGATAATCACAATTACTGGGGGAACAGTACCGGTCTGGATAATCGCCGCATTTCATGGCGCCGGGTGATGGATATGAATGACCGGTCTTTAAGGGAAATTGCAACGTCACTTGGCGGCGTTGCAAACGGTTTTCCGCGGGAAGGCGGTTTTGATATTACGCCAGCATCGGAAGTCATGGCGATTTTTTGTCTTGCAAGCAATCTGAATGATCTGCGTCGCAGAATTGGAAAAATTGCCATCGGTCAGACACGTGATCGAAAAACCATTTATGCCCGCGAAATAAAAGCGGACGGACCAATGACTGTTTTGCTGAAAGATGCGATACAACCAAACCTTGTTCAAACGCTTGAACATAACCCGGCATTTATTCATGGTGGCCCGTTTGCCAATATTGCACATGGCTGCAACACGGTTATGGCAACAAAAACAGCACTTAAACTGGCTGATTATGTTGTGACGGAAGCCGGGTTTGGTGCTGATCTTGGGGCGGAAAAATTCTTTGACATCAAATGCCGCAAAGCAGGCCTTAAACCGGATGCAGTCGTGCTTGTTGCGACGGTACGTGCACTTAAAATGCACGGCGGTGTTGATAAGGATAGTTTGGGAATTGAAAATATTGATGCGGTGAAAAAGGGGCTTAAGAACCTTGAACGTCATGTGGAAAATATTAAAAAATATAACGTAAGCCCGGTTGTTGGCATTAATCGTTTCCCGACCGATACGGATGCGGAAATTGCAGCCGTTGTTGATGCTTGTGAGAAGGTGGGAATTCGCGCCATTGAAAGTTATCATTGGGCGCATGGCAGTGATGGCAGTGCCAATCTGGCCCAAGCGATCGTTGAGGTTATTGATGAAGGAAAATCCGATTTTGCCGTGCTTTATCCGGATAATTACAGTCTTATGTCAAAAATCGAAATTATTGCCAAGGAAATTTACCGTGCAGATGAAGTTTTTGCCGATCAGAAAATCAGAAACCAGCTAAAGGATATGGAAAAAGAAGGATTTGGCAATCTGCCTATTTGTATTGCAAAAACCCAGTATAGTTTTTCAACTGATCCGGCGTTAAAGGGGGCACCAAAAGGGTATGGCATCCCGATCCGGGAAGTGCGGCTATCCAATGGTGCTGAATTTGTGCTTGTGGTTTGCGGGGAAATTATGACCATGCCGGGCCTTCCGCGCGTTCCGGCCGCGGAAGCAATCGAAATTGATGAAAACGGTCTGGTTCAGGGACTTTTCTAGATTAAAGTATGGTTTTCATGCTCATTATATTGAATTCATTTTGATTTTGGTTAAGATGAAAATGATATGTTATTACAAAATATAATAAAGGTGGTAAAACGTAACAGGGTATGAGACATACATTAAAATTTTTCGGCGCAGTTATAATGAGCGGCATCATGGTTTTGACCTCGGTTGTGCCAACAGATGCCGCACGACGACAATTTGCAATAGGCACCGGTTTTGTCGGTAGTTCCATGCATGCTCTTGGCACCGTGTTGGCAAAACATATGCAGCAGAATTTAAGAATGCGTGTTACGGCAAGGCCGTATGTTGGGCCAAGTGCCTTTATACCCTTAATTAATAGTGATGAACTTGAAATGGGTCTGGCCTCATCGGGTGAGGCCAGGGTTGCGTACCTTGGTATCGATACGGATCCCAGAAAGAATATCCGTACTATTGCCCGCATAATGGCCATGCCCTTTGCATTTATTGTTCGTGAGGATTCAGATATTAAAAATATCTCTGATCTTAAGGGTAAAAAAGTTGTGCTTGATTTTGCAGCGGCGCAGGCGATGACGGACATGTCCACTTCGATGCTTAGAGCAGCAGGCCTTAGCCGAGATGACGTAGACGTTATTACCGTTTCCGGTGTTGGACCGGGAGTTGAAGCCGTGGTTGAAGGAAACGCTGATGCGGCACCAGCCAGTGTCAGTATGTCAGCTACACGAAAAGCTGATGCAACGGTTGGTATCCGCGTCCTTGATCTGACCACTGAAAATTTTGAAGAAAAATTGGGTGATCCCGTAACGGCCGGGATCAGGCCATATGTTGCCCCTGCAGGTGCTTTTCCCGGTGTTGATTCTGAGATGCAGATATTTGCACTTGATATGTTTATTGTTGTTCCGGCGGAACTTGAGGAAGAAGATGTGAATAAAATTCTTGATGTGCTGCATAATAACTGGGCCGCTATTCAAAATGACTATGCGGGGCTGGTCGCATTTGATCCTGCGGGGTTTGTTCATTCTTCACAAACCGTGCCATATCATCCGGCGGCGATAAAATATTATAAATCCGGCAAGGGATCAGCCATATGGGATGATGAAGCTGAAAACCGTAATCAACAACTTCTCGATATTTGGAATTAACTGATTGTGGCTGAACAGATTTCTGAAAAAGATAATGTTTATCGTATAATACTAAATCTGTTTCTTTTCGGATTACCGTCATTGATTGGGATCCTCTGGATTATGGGGCTTCCGCTTCAGTTGGGTCTGGGCGTTCTCGATGGAAATTATCTTGCTTTTTTAATTGGATTTGCGCTTGCTGCGGCCTTTATCTACTGGCCATATGGAAGCTCTGCAGGACTTTTGGATTATGCGCTGGCCATTGCAGGTATGGGAGTTTGGTTATTATGTGCCTATAATTACGAAGCGTGGCTACTCAGTCAGCATGAAAGGGGTATTTTTAAAGTAACAGCTGCGATTATTGCAATCCTTCTGCTTAGTGAAGGTGTGCGTAAAACGGCGGGCAATGGTATGGCCGGCGTGATATTGGCGTCTTTGCTTTATGGTTTGTTTGGCCACAATGCACCGGGCATGTTTGAAGGGGCGCAGAATGATGTCGATAGGCTGTTTGTTTACCTTTACACTGATGGTAGCGCGGTACTTGGCTTTATCATTATGGTTGCCGGCACATTGATACTTGGTTTTCTTGTCCTTGGTCAGGTAATGCAGGCAAGCGGTGCGACGATTTTCTTTTCCGATATTGCCATGGCAGCTATTGGCAGACGGCGAGGGGGTCCGGCAAAAGTTTCTGTAGTGGGCAGTTCATTGATGGGAACAGTTAGTGGTGCGACGGTTGCAAATATTATGTCAACAGGTATGGTTTCAATTCCCATGATGAAAAGAAACGGCTTTTCAGCGCATATGGCGGCCGGAATTGAAGCTGTTGCATCCAATGGTAGCCAGCTTGCACCGCCGGTAATGGGAGCGACAGCTTTTATTATCGCTGAATATCTGGAACTTCCATATTCGACAATAGTGGCATCGGCCATAATACCCGCGATCATTTATTACCTGTTTCTTTTTTGTCAGATTGATTTTTATGCCCGTGATAAAGGCATGGAAGGACTTAAGGATGAAGAAGTCCCAAAATTAACTCAGGTTTTAAAGACGGGATGGATATTTGTTATTCCTTTGGTGGTGCTTATTTTTTTCCTGTTTGTACTTTCGTTCAATCCGGCGAAATCGGCGCTGTATTCAACGGCATCTTTGTTGGTTCTGGCATTGCTTAAATTTAGGAAATTACCTTCACTCGACATGATATACCAGTCGATAATCTTGCTTGGTAAACCATTTGTCATGCTTGTAATGATTTGCGCGGGAGCCGGTATTATTATCGGCGTTATTAATATGACCGGTCTTGGCTTCAGCCTGGCTCTTGCCTTAAGCGATGTAGGTGCAGCCTATGGTTTATTTGTCATGTTATTGCTGACCGCATTCATATCAATCATCCTCGGAATGGGAATGCCAACATCTGCGGTGTATATCATTGTAGCAATGCTTTTGGCACCATCCATTGCGGACATGGGCGTTCCATTAATTGCAGCGCATTTTTTTGTGTTTTATTTTGGTCTTGCTTCCATGCTGACACCGCCAGTTGCAATAGCATCATATGCTGCCGCCAGCCTTGCAAAATCTGATTTAAGAAAAACGAGCCTGGCCGGATTGCGGCTTGGATTATCGGCCTTTATCATTCCATTTTATTTTATTTATAATCCGGAAATATTACTAATTGGTAGCCCGATAGAAATTGCTATTTCCGGACTTTTACTTGCAATCTCCGGAATATTACTTGCACGGGCACTGACATTTTTTGGCAGTGATGCAAAAAATACAGCATTATATGGTATAGTAGATCTGGCAGCCTGCTTGATCGTGGGTACATCTACATTATGGCTGGGCAAAGAAAGTATTCTTATTTACGCAATGATTTTATTTGGGATTGGATCGATTTATTTCGGTAATCGTTTCTTGAATTTTGAACAAAAAACTGTCTAATAAAACAGCAAAAATTAAATAAGGAGGGTGTTATGGTCACATTTACGGTAAATGGAAAATCTCATACCTTCAACGGCGATGAAGACATGCCGCTCCTTTGGTATCTTCGTGAAGATGCCAAACTGACAGGCACAAAATTTGGCTGCGGCATCGCCATGTGTGGTGCCTGCACCGTTCATATGGGTGGCATCGCACAACGTTCCTGTTCCATCCCGATGGCGGCGGTTGATGGTGAAGATATCATCACCATTGAAGGACTTGGCAGTGGCAATGAACTTCATGCAGTGCAGCAAGCGTGGATTGATGAAGATGTGGCCCAATGTGGTTTTTGCCAGTCTGGTCAGATTATGGCGGCTGTTTCCTTTTTGCAGGATTATCCAAATCCGACAGATCAGGATATTGATGATAATCTTGATAATCTTTGCCGCTGTGCAAGTTATGTGCGGATCAGAAAAGCAATTCACCGTGCAGCTGCCACTTTAAGGGGGGAGATGTAAGATGAACAATATTGATAGAAGAACCTTTCTTAAAGTATCGGCGGCGGCTGGTGCCCTTGTTATCTCATCGCCGAATTTTTCTTTTGCGCAAAGTAGGTCGGATGATCGTTACCGCAATCTGGATACGAACCTGGGATTTTATCTGAAAATTGATCCGGATAATACCATCA
>JAUILB010000187.1 GCA_030432815.1 Alphaproteobacteria bacterium
TTATTAAAAGCGCACTACAAAGCAGTAGGGTTTTTAGATATAATGATTTAAGTAACATGTACGTCCCCATTTGATATGACTTGTTCATTTTAAAGAAAAATACGATAGTGATAAGGAAGTTTCTTGTCAAATTTGATCAATGTCAAATTTTTAGATGCAATAATGTTACATAATCGACTTTATAACAAGGAGATAACAATGAATAAAAAATCAATTCCGGAAAAGTTAATCATGATTTTGCTGGCCGGTGCTGTCATTTTTGTGCTGGCGTCATGTTCAGGTGATACTAATACTGACAGTTTCCCTCAGGTAGCAAGCCCTCCACCGTTTGATTATGTGGACGGGGATGAATTAAGATCAGGCATGCACCAGCTGGCCTTTGCGATGCTTAATCTTGATGCAGAGCTTGCGAATGAAAATACCGATGAAGACCCGATTGACCAACAGGACGTGATCGACAGTCTTAAGCGTATCCAGGAAATCGCGCAGGAACTGCATGCTGGGGATATAAGATCTTCCCATCCCTATCTTGCGGGTGATATGTTCCGCTTTCTGAATGATGTGGATCAGGCGATATGGCAGGCTTCCCTCCGGTCACCACGTTATTATATGGCGGGCCGTGTATCCGGTGCCTGTGCTGCTTGTCATCAGGCAGTTCAGTAATTCATATTATATTTGAATTGATTTACTGAACAGGTGGGGTGATCAATGGAAATACAGGTTGACCGTTAAATGTAATGAAACTGTTTGCGGTACTGATTTCTGCTCCATATTGACGATCACCCTGCGCTGTGATCAAACCTTGTTGGCTAAACTGTGTAACCATTCCCTGTGCCATTTGGGCACGTTGTTCTGAGGTCATTGTAGCCATCATAGGGTTGAACTCGGCCATGATATCTACGATGTCTTTAAAGAAACTTTCTGATACATTTAATTTACCATTCAGAATAAGAAATGACATTGGATACTGGTCGCCGATAAGAAATGGTTCTTCAAATTCCGCAATTGCGCTCATGTCCAAGTTACCTTCATTCAGTGTGAGGTCAAATTGGTTCATCGTGAGGGTGGGTTGCAGCTGAATTGAAGCTAACTTTTCAGCGGCTTGTTGGTTTACTAATTCAGGGTTTTGGATTCTCTCAATTTGAAAAGGATCAGTATAATCCTGATAAAGTTCCCGAAGTTCATTTGGAATGCTTACTAAGCTCCACTCACTGTTTAAATTTCGAATTATAAAAGTACCCTGTTCATTTTCCACAATCATATTATCGATTTGATTGGTAAAGGTTCCGTTGGTGTTGCTATCATCACCCGCAGGTACCATGTCGCCATTGAAGTCAAATCTATCTAACCGGAATACGGAATTTTTATCACTGATATAATTGATATTCAGAATTTGGGCTTCTGTATTACCGAGCCATAGATCGGTATTAAAAGCAAATTGATGTGTTTTGGATGTTATTGATTCCACTGACAAATTGCCGGGCCCACCCATATCAAGGTTCATACCCTGCCAATTTAAAATTAAATCTGATTCTCTGATATCATTGCTTAGAGTGTAGCTAAGTTCAAACGGACTAAAATCCAATGATCCTGATTTTAATTCTTGATTAATATCTGCTTTAACAGGTGCTATCGATAAATGGGCTTTTATAATTCCTTTATAATCGAGCGCCAATATTTGTTCAGTAAAATCTCTGTCCAGTTGCATTAGTCCTGTAGCGTCAGCATTTTGGATTTTTTCACTTATATCCATAAATGTTTCAATTAATGAAAATGGAATTTCGGAAATTGATAAATCAATTTTAAAGCCATCAAAATCAATATTATTTTCGGGTGACTGAAAATTAAGTTCGTGAGAATTATAACTTACATCAATTGAAAAATTATTTGTGTCCAAATCTACATTGACTCTAGATGTTGCATCCAGTCCGGCATAGTTGAATTTTGCATTGTTGGGCCCCTCGCCATCCAAAGGGCTTATATGCATTACGGAATCTCCAAGCCAAATTCCGGGTTTTATTCTTTCAAGCTCAGCTATGGCGGAAATTTCACCAATATTGATGTTTGTTCCGTCCGATGAATTTATGTCCATTCCATGCAAGATTAAATCTATGTCAGAGGCATCATACCCTCTACTTAGGCTCCATTCTATATCGGCAGGCTTAAGTAAGATATTAACTCCTTCACCATTCTGTTCAAAGTTTATTTTCCCTCCTTCCAAATGGAAAGCATTTGAAATACCACCAAATAACCCAGCACTTCCCCTAAGTTCTACTTTGGAAATTTCCTTCAACTGAGGCCAAAATTCATTAAAGTCCTGCTTTTGTTCTTCGGTCATGTCATCGGTAACGATTATCCGGTCGCGAAACTCATCAGTTAGGCTTGAATTGCTTTGCCAGAATGCCAGGCCTATCCGGGGACCGTGACTTGTAAAAGCAATGGGTCCATGGTCAATAATTTGATCAAAAATGATCTGGCCGTTTTTAATAGCCGATTGATCCGTTGTTAAATTTTGTTCAATAGGCAAGGCCAAGGTGGCAGGTATATTCAATTTAAGCTGAAAACTTGAGCTAAACCAACCAGATTTAAAATTAGCCACGTCTATATTTATTCTGAGTTGCTCACTATAAGCAGCGACAGCAGTTTTAATACCATTTTCAAGATTGTTACCAATTATTTTAGCACCGATCACATTTATAGCGAATAGGATAACTAAACCGCCAACGATAATATGTTTGTTCTTCATTATGCTTTTCCCCCAAATGGTACAAGACAGGTGCATCACTATTGTTACATTTTGAATTGAAAGTCAAATTCTTGACGGGAAGATTGGCATGACTTAATTTATGGTTTTCCAGTTCTTACTGGTTCTTTTTTGTTACAAAAACAAAATATAATTCTGTTGGATGGTTATTAAACAGCAATAAATTTGGTTTGTTTGGTTAATTGATGCATATTTTATCAAAATAATGCATCAATTAACTTGCGATTAAATGTCCAATCCCTATACTGCGCCCCAAGAATCGAAACAGTGATTTTCAAGGATTAAATAATGTCTATTAATAAAGTGGTTCTGGCCTATTCCGGTGGATTGGATACATCCATTATTCTGAAATGGCTGCGCGACGAATATGAGTGTGAAGTTGTAACCTTTACGGCTGACCTTGGTCAGGGCGAAGAGCTTGAGCCCGCCCGCAAAAAGGCGGAAATGTTTGGGGTTAAGGAAATCTATATCGAGGATCTTCGTGAAGAATTTGTCCGTGATTTTGTTTTTCCCATGTTTCGTGCCAATGCCCTTTATGAAGGAACATATTTACTTGGAACATCGATCGCACGCCCGCTGATCGCCAAAAGGCAAATTGAAATTGCGGCTCAGGTAGGGGCAGAAGCTGTATGTCATGGTGCTACGGGTAAAGGAAACGATCAGATCCGTTTTGAATTAGGCTATTACGCCCTAAACCCAAATATCAAAGTGATAGCCCCGTGGCGGGAATGGGACCTTAACAGCCGTGAAAAGCTTATTGCCTATGCTGAAAAGAACCAAATTCCGATTGCCAAGGACAAGCGTGGTGAAGCACCATTTTCATGCGATTCCAATTTACTTCATATCTCGTCAGAAGGAAAACTTTTGGAAGACCCATGGGAAGAATGCCCCGAATATGTTTATAGCCGCACGGATTCACCGGAAAATGCACCGGATGAACCAACCTATATTGAAATAGAATTTGAAAAAGGGGATCCGGTCGCCATTAATGGTGAAAGAATGAGCCCTGCGACCCTGCTGACAGCACTAAATGAATATGGCAGAATTAACGGGATTGGAAGACTCGATCTTCTTGAAAACCGCTACATCGGAATGAAGTCTCGTGGTATTTATGAAACACCGGGGGGAACAATCCTGCTTACGGCACACCGTGGTATGGAAAGCATCACGATTGACCGCGGTGCCATGCATTTAAAAGACGAAATTATGCCAAAATATGCTGAGGCGATATATAACGGTTTCTGGTATTCTCCGGAACGTGAAATGATGCAGGCGCTGATCGATAAATCGCAGGAAGATGTATATGGTATAGTTCGTATGAAGCTTTATAAGGGAAATGCAACTCTTGTGGGCCGTAAATCGCCACGTTCGCTTTACAGTATGGAACATGTTACCTTCGAAGAAGATGAAGTATATGATCAACGCGATGCAGAAGGTTTTATCAAGCTTAATGCTCTTCGGTTAAGGCTTCGCAACATGCGTGGAAATGACTAATCATTAAGGGGCGGGGATTGTTTCCTCATTGGGATTGTAATCCCCCCACATCATATTCCATGTAGTATTTAATGCACGGCCACCCGGCCTTTCGATGCCGTACCCTACATGATTATCAGGATTTTGTTTATCCACATATATCCCCCAGAAGGGCTCAATAGTATGTGGTTGGCTGCTGTACCGGATGTCTGCGAGCGCACCGTTAAATTCAATCAGATAGCCCTGCGCAAAATAATCAAAGCGGCGGATGTCATTACGTGCGACACTATTGGTACCAATTTCCGGATATATCGTTTCCGGGTCTACTGCGGGGGCGGATCCCCCTTCAATAATCCCGGGCTTTCGGAATGGTGTTGCTATAACCGCATTAACATAGTAATTGCCATCATACTGATATACGGTGCGCCATACGATCATATTACCAATTGTGGCGTTAAGTTTGATGCGCTCCACATTATGGCCGCGTGTTGCGGCAAGCTCTTCAATTGTGTTTGTAACCCGGGCATTCTGTATAAAACCAAGCGACATATAAAATAAAAAGACCCCCATTCCGATGCGGGCAATTTTTGCGGATTTTTGTTTTACGCTGAATATGACAAATACAATCAGGGGTATGGTAACCAATGGGTCAATGATAGAAATTGTGTCCCACGTCACCCTTGCATTTGAAAGGGGCCAGAAAAGGCGGGTGCCGTAACTGGTGCAGGCATCTAGAAGTGCGTGGGTCGCATAGCCAAGGGTAGCAAATGTTATCAGCGTCTTACTATCCCATTCCTTGAACCGTATAAGCTTGTTAAAAACAAGCCACATAGCAATTCCAACCAGAAATCCGCCAATTGGAATAAACCATATAGAATGGGTGAAATGACGGTGAAATTCCTGACTTAGTAAAGGATCGGTTGCTGAGCTTATCAGAATATCCAGATCGGGTGCAGTACCCCCAAGTATTCCGGCAAGACAGGCAACAGGGATTTTCTTTTTATCAGCAAAACTTTGTGAAAATGCGGCGCCAAGCGCACCCTGTGAAAATGGATCCATTCTATACCCTTTATTGACTTTATACTGCGAATATAAGCAAATCCTGCTCTCATTCAATAATTTGTTATATTGTTTCACATTTTGGGATGATTTTTGAGACTTTATTTGCTACTGTCCGCGCCATGAGTACAGATTGGCGACATATTTGGCAGACAATCCGTGATTGGGATAAGGAAGGGCGCAAAATGGCCCTTGCCACTGTGGTAAAAACATGGGGCAGTTCACCACGTCCGGTTGGAAGCCATCTTATAATTGATGCAGACGGTCATATGGAAGGATCGGTATCCGGTGGCTGTGTGGACGGCGTAGTTGTAACGACCGCCCATGATTGCATCAAATCGGGTAAGGGTGAGCTTCTAAAATTTGAAGTGGCGACAGATCAGGCATGGGAAGTGGGCCTTAGCTGTGGTGGTGAAGTTCATATCCTGGTTGAACCTCTTATTAATATTGATGAGAAAGCAGCCTTTTTGCTTGATGGGGATCCCAATGAAATTCGTGAGCTTAAAAGTGAAATTGAAATTGAACCCGGTGATTTTTTCACTCATGTCTATAAACCATCGCTGAAATTGATCGTGGTGGGTGCAGTGCATATTTCGCAGGGGTTGGTGAAAATGGCGGAAACGCTAGATATTGATGTGACTCTGGTGGATCCGCGCACTGCATACGCGTC
>JAUILB010000188.1 GCA_030432815.1 Alphaproteobacteria bacterium
AAAAATTTGACATTGATCAAATTTGACAAGAAACTTCCTTATCACTATCGTATTTTTCTTTAAAATGAACAAGTCATATCAAATGGGGACGTACATGTTACTTAAATCATTATATCTAAAAACCCTGCTGCTTTGTAGTGCGCTTTTAATAACCGCTTGTGATAGTGGAAATGAAACAACCGCCGCATCAGAAGGGATGGAAGAAGAAGTAACAGCTACATCATCAGCGCCCGAAGCGGAAAGCGAAAACGCGCTGATCGCCCGTGCCATGGAAATTCATGACCGGGTCATCACACTTGATACCCATGATGATATTGATGTGCGCAATTTCACTGATGAACTTAATTACACAATGGATACAGATACCCAGGTCAACCTTCCAAAAATGAAAGCCGGCGGTCTTGATGTCGCGTTTTTTATTGTCTTTACCGGACAGGGCGAACTGAACGAAGAAGGCTACGCCGCCGCATATGATAATGCGATGGCAAAATTTAATGCCATTCACTGGCTGACCACAGAGGGCGCCCCGGATCAGATCGGACTGGCACTGACGTCTGATGATGTGCGCCGCCTTATCGGCGAAGGCAAAAAAGTCGCAATGATCGGTATTGAAAATGCCTATCCGGTGGGTGAAGACCTAGGCAATATCAAAAAATTTGCTGATCTTGGTGCGCGGTATATGTCACTTGCGCATAATGGCCATAGTCAATTTGCGGATTCAAACACCCGCGAACGGGTTGATGAAAATGGCAACCTGACGGACCCGCCCCTTTATAACGGCTTAAGCGATCTGGGCCGGGAAGCCATCGCCCTGATGAATAAATACGGGATCATGGTTGATGTTTCCCACCCATCATATGAAGCCAATAAACAGGCGATCGCCCTTTCAAAAGCCCCGGTGATTGCATCGCATTCATCAGCACGCACCCTCAGTCCGGCCGTGAGCCGCAACCTTGAAGATGATCTGCTGATGGCTATCCGGGACAAAGGCGGCGTGGTACAGACCGTTGCCTTTTCAAGTTATCTTGATCGCGACAAACACAATGTCATGCAGGCAGAAATAGATAAGCTATATGCAGAAATTGCCGCCGGAATGGGTTTTGAACTCATGAGCTTCGGCGATGTTTTTGCCCTGCCGGAAGCCGAGCGTGATGCCTATATCGCAAAATACCGTGAATTGCAGAAAATGGCTGAACCAAGACTAGAAGCAGAAGTTTATGCCGTCGCTGCACCTGTGGATGTAAGTGATTTTGTCGATCACATTGATTATATGGTGGGCCTGATTGGCATTGACCATGTGGGGATCGCTTCCGATTTTGACGGTGGTGGTGGCATTTACGGCTGGAACGATGCATCCGAAACCCATAATGTGACCATTGAACTGGTACGCCGCGGCTACACTGAAGAACAGATCGCCAAACTATGGAGCGGTAATCTGCTACGTGTGCTTGATGAAGTGCAGGCAGTTTCACGGGAAATTCTTGCTGCGGAAGCAGAAAATTAAAGGCAAAAAACACATGGCACCAAAACCCACATCAATTGGAACCCCCGAACATGTCGCCGTCGCGCTTGCTTATGTGCTGGGCTGGGTTTCGGGTCTGATCATTCTTTTAATCGAAAAGGAAAATGAAACTGTCCGCTATCATGCGGCGCAATCGGTCATTGTTTTTGGCAGCATCACGCTTTTAAATATTGTCCTGCCGATGTTATTTTTCATTGGCGGGATGGCGTTAATGGGGCTACTTAGTCTGGCTACGCTTGTGCTCTGGATCGTCTTTATCGTGACGGCCCTGAACAAAAATCCATTGGTTCTGGATTTTCTTGTCCCGCATGCAGAAAAGCTGGCCGAAAAAATAAAACCCTGATCAAAACAACATAAGGGATGGAAATGGCAGCTGGCCATCCATCCCTTATTAAAAACCATTTAAAATGAAATTTAAAGTGCCCGTCATATTATGGCTTTAATCCATGACCATAAATTCATAATCAGATAATAGGGTATAATGAACATAACGGGCATTATAAAAGAATTTTGGATTTTCGGTCTTAAGCAGGCCAATGCCGCTATTTTCGGCGGTTATCTGCTCGCCCTTATGATCATCAGCAAATATTATTATCCCATAGAAATCCTGCACCGCTATGATTTCATTTTTATTATGGCCATAGTGTTTCAGATTTTCCTGCTTGCCTTCAGATTTGAAACAAAACGGGAAGCTCTTGTCATTATCGTATTTCATATTGTGGCAACCATTATGGAGCTTTTTAAAACGTCCGATGCCATCGGTTCATGGCATTATCCTGAAGAATATTTTTTTGGCATTGCCAATGTTCCGCTTTTCACCGGGTTCATGTATAGCGCCGTGGGAAGCTACCTCGCCCGGGTCTGGCGAATTTTTCAGTTTGAATTTACCAATTACCCGAAATTCAGCTACACCGTCATTCTGGTTTCACTTATTTATCTGAATTTTTTCAGCCATCATTTTTTCATGGATTTCAGATGGGTTTTACTGTTTGTAACAGCCCTGCTTTTCTGGAAAACAAATGTTCATTTTAAAATCATAAAAACCCACCGCCAGATGCCATTGCTGCTTGGCTGGTTTCTGGTATCCCTGTTCATCTGGTTTGCTGAAAATATCGCCACTTATGCCAAAATCTGGCTCTATCCAAACCAGAATAACGGATGGCACATGGTGCCACCCGCAAAATTAACCTCATGGTACCTGTTGATGATGCTCAGTTTCGTTCTGATCACCGCGATCAACAGGATACATAGAAAAGATTAGACTTTAATAGGATTAACGTATGGCGAAGGTACCGTTCAGGTTAAAATCCTGCGCCTTTATATTGTATGCGGCTTCCGCCCCGATAAAGGTATTATCAAGCGTATAACCAAGCCCGATCATCGGTTCAAAATCCTTGCGGGTGAAATTATAATTGACCCCGACACTGCCCACAATTTTTTCAGACCTTTTTGATGTAAAAAGCCGTGGACCGGCACCAACCTCCCCTTTTGTATTCAGGGATATGGCAAGGCCGATACCAACCTCCGCCGATGCGGTGCTGGCGGCAAACATAGACGTTATAATTGCGGCGATTATCGTTATTTTCTTCAAAATACTGTCTCCTTAAATTACGAATAATTAAAGTAGGCTCCATTTCTATGGTCAAAATATGGTGATTTAAAGGCTATCGTTACCAAGGTTTTTGATATTGACCGTCCGCTTTCAACCCAAAGCAGACGGTCACATTCGTTAATTCATGTCTAATTTGGATAATCCCAAAGCATCAAATAATGGGTCAAGATGTTTTTCATATACGCGCCATTTTTCCACGGAAGATTTATAAATTGGTTTTCTGACCTGTGCCGCGCTCGCTGTTCTCACGGTTCCTTTGTTTTTATAAAAGGAAATGCATTCTTCCTCCCATTCAAGGCCGACAAAATCAATCAGTTTTCGTGCTTCGCCCTCAAGATCGGCAACAACATTTTCATATGAAATGTCAAATAACACACCGTCCGGCAAAATGCTTCGCCAGTGATCCATCAATCCACTATATATATTGAAATACCGACCGAGTTCACCAAGATCATTTGCATAAGGAACTGCCTGCAGAAATAGCTGGGTATAATTGGAAACGCAACAATCCAGAGGATTTCTGTTTGTGTTTACGATAAAGGCTTCGGGGAAAATTTTCGTGATCAGACCGGCATATTTATAATTGCCAGGCATTTTATCAACAATGAACTGTGCTTCAGGATTAAGCCCTCTTATTCTCTTCAGATACCCATTGCCGATATCTTTAAGCTCGTCATCCGAAACATTTTTCACATCATCAGGAAAATTCCCTATCCGCTCATGAACAAGTTCCCCGAGGATGGGAAGCTCGCCTCCCGCGTGAACCATACTATGACTTGATAATATTTGCTCTATAAGTGATGAACCGGACCGGGGCATCCCGACAACAAAAATTGGGGATGGGTTATTATTTTCGGAAATTTCGGGTCTCTCAACATTGTTTTTTGAAAATGTGGTTTTGATCTTTTCGGCTGTTTCCCACACGTAAGCATCATCATATTTATAGGTTGCTCTGCTGAGTTTATTACTTGATTGATAATGGTAAAAGGCTTTATCATAATCTTCAAGGTCCGCATAAACCTTTCCAAGGTTAAAATGTAATCTGATCCTGCTATCGACTGGCATTTTTTCAACATCATTCAAGAGTGACTCTAGAATATCAATATGCTCATCGCCTTCCTTATATTTCTTGAGTACCGATAAATTATTATGCGCCGTAATATATTCAGGTTTAATTTTTATTGCCTCATTCAGGAGTTCTTTTGCAGTTTCAATCTCACCCTCAGCTATCAGCATTTTCGCCAGATTATTTTTTGCTATTACATTGCCCTTATTAAGTTTAATCGCCAATTCAAATTGATGTTTGGCGTCCTTCAACCGATTGTATATTTCATAAAGTGAACCAAGGTTATTATGGGCGAAATCATTATTGGAACCTAAATTAATTGCTTTTTCAAAAGCTTTTATCGCCTGATCCCACGCCCCGATATTTATAAGGGCATTGCCAGCGACTAAATGGGATTTGGGATCGTTAGAATTTATTTGAATTGCCCGGTTAACCGCGGCAAGGGCTTCTTTCGGTTTTCTCTGATAAAAAAACACCTCCCCAAGATCCCGATGGTACTCGGCAATGTTGCCGTCAAGGACTGTTGCTTGATGAAAATACTGTACCGCCATATCGTTCTGCCGTCTTTGAAACGCGAGTTGCCCAAGCAAATGGTATGCTGGATGAAAACTGTCATTGGCAGCAATAATATCATGCAAAATTTTCTCAGCCTGATCTAACTGACCCTCGTTTGCGTAGTTAACAGCCATCTGTATGGCTTGACCTATGTTCATTTAGTTAAAGTCCCTCAGCTAACATAATTATCAACTAACTAACAATTATTATAAGAAACTCATTTGAAAAATGAAATTCCAGATATTAACATAAATGAAATAAAATAATTGTATAGATCACCTAAAAGATAACGTTTTATAAATTAATCGTCAGTATTATTTGAAAATTAATAAATAGAATAATGACCGATATATGGCCTATTTGCTAATGTCCGCTATGGGTCGAAAGCAGACACTTCAACTTTTTTATTTATATTGATATAAAAGTCTAAATAGGATCAGGTGCGTCAGCACCTGATCCTATTTACTAAACCAGTATATATTAAAGACTATCGTTACTTTCTTTGTTGGCATCAACGGTCTGGTAAATTTTTGAGCCGCTGTTCTTAAATTTTTCGCTCATTTCCGCCATACCGCCCGCCGCATAATCACGGACTTCCTGACTGATTTTCATCGAACAGAATTTTGGCCCGCACATGGAACAGAAATGCGCCACTTTGTGGGCTTCTTTCGGTAACGTCTGGTCGTGATATTCGCGTGCCTTTTCCGGATCAAGGCCAATGTTGAACTGATCAATCCAGCGAAATTCAAACCGTGCGCGGCTCATGGCGTCATCACGCAGCTGCGCGCCCGGGTGCCCCTTGGCAAGGTCGGCGGCATGCGCCGCAATTTTATAGGTAATCACCCCGGTTTTAACATCATCCCGGTTGGGAAGGCCCAAATGTTCTTTCGGTGTTACATAACAAAGCATCGCACACCCAAACCAACCTATCATCGCGGCGCCAATACCGCTGGTGATATGATCATAACCGGGTGCGATATCCGTTGTCAGCGGGCCAAGTGTATAAAATGGTGCTTCGTGGCATTCCTTAAGCTGTTTATCCATGTTGATTTTGATCTTGTTCATGGGCACATGACCCGGCCCTTCGATCATCACCTGGCATCCTTTGGCCCAGGCGATTTTGGTAAGCTCCCCTAACGTTTCAAGTTCGGCAAACTGTGCTTCATCATT
>JAUILB010000189.1 GCA_030432815.1 Alphaproteobacteria bacterium
CGTTTCTTTCTATGCCATGTCCATATGGCTGCAAAGCTTTGTTTACCGAATTGAGGACATTTTCATTATTGGATTTTGTGCCATCGCGGGCGTTGCCGCCCTGCTGATTGCATGGGCAACCGTCGCCGGAAATTCATATGCCGTCGCGCGGCAGAATCCAATCAAGGCACTTAGATATGAATAATAAGAAACATAAACAAAAAGGCGACAGCATCAAACTTGCCTCATCCCCTTGCGCGATTGATGATGTTGACCCGGACTATATGGGCTTGGCAGATTTGGATAAAAAGCCAATACCAAAACAAAAAATAAAAAAAGCAGACGATAAAAAAGAAAGCTAAAACAAAAACTTTTTTTTACTATGACTTTCCTTCAAAGATCATAAGAACTGCCGGGCCTTCATCAGTCTGAATAATATCATTTCCTTTAAAACCCGCCCTTGCATAAGCCCTGATCGCGGCAATATTGTTTGGATCAGGATCAATTATGACCAATGGTGCACCCTGCTCTATCAGTCTTTCCGCTTTGATCCTGACCGCATTGCTACCATGTCCTTTCGAAAGCATGGTTTCATTTCCAATGAATATATCAATGCCCCGCGTTTTTGATGGCAGATGCGATAACGCTTCCTGCGGCCATTCGTCAATATCATAATCCTGGATAAAGGCAAACGCCGTCCCATCATAAAAAACAAGCCACATCGCAAGATCATGATGTCCGATGCTCTCTTTCACTAGCTCGAATTCATGATCCGGATCCCCCCACCATTTTCGCACATGTGGTTTTTCAAGCCATGAACGAATAAGGGGAAGATCTGTTTCTGTTAATTTTGTAAATTCATATTGATGGTTTGGTCCGGTCATCGCTGAAGTTTGATCATTTTCTAAATCAGTCCAAATTTTTCCATGATACATCCTTCTCGTTTTAAACGGCGACAGGTTTTCTTTCCTTACTCGCCGTGATAAACAACAAAAACGTAAGCGAACAACAAATCAAAAACCCAAGCACGACCGGAATAAGGTTTCCATTATAAAGCTGCCCGATGATTGTCCCGCCAACAATAGAAATCAAAAATGACGTTGATCCGATTATTGCCGATGCAATCCCGGCTATATCCCCCATCGGTTCCATTGCCATCGCATTTAAATTACCGAACACAAAACCGAAACTGAAAAACACAAAAGCAGCAAATGTCAAAAACATCCATAATTCGATTGAAACGAATAAATGGACCATGCTGAATAAAGCTGACGCAACAATAATTGCCAAAATCGCCCTCTGGCTTATGTATCGCATGCCATATTTCATGACGAAACGTGAGTTAAGCATGGATGACACACCAAAAGTCAACGCAAGGCAGCCAAAATATACGACGAACATTTCGCCTGTATTGAACATCTGATAAAAAATTTGCTGGCTGGAATTCAAATATCCCATCATGCAACTAAACATGAGCCCCATAGCAAAAGTATAACAAACCGTCGTTTTGGTCGTAAGAACTGTTTTTGCGCCGTGATACAGGTTTGCAAGTTGATAAGGCACCCTTTTATCAAGTGGTAAGGTTTCCTCCAGTCTGATTGTGATCCATGCTAAAACCGAAATGGCATAAAACATATAAAGGATAAAAATATACCGCCATGAAGCAAAAAACAAAATCGTCTGGCCAATGCTTGGTGCGATTGCCGGCACCATAATAAATATCATCATGACAAGTGACATGATACGGGCCATTCCGGCACCACTATATTTATCCCGAACAATAGACATTGTGCAAACATATGGGCCGGAAGCCCCAAGCCCCTGCACAAATCGTCCGATAAGCATTATTTCAATCGATTTTGAAAAATAACAGATAACGCTACCAACCAGGTAAAATCCCATACATATAAACAGTATCTTTTTACGCCCAATTGCATCAGATAACGGGCCGCTTACCAATTGGCCAAACGCCATCCCTACAAATAACATGCTGATTATATATTGCGGCTGATTAACATGTTCCACATTTAAGTCTACCCCCATGATCCCAAGCGCGGGCAACATAGCATCAATTGATATGGCAACAACCGACATCAAAACAGCCATGAGTGCGACAAATTCTTTTTCACCTACCTGCGTTTTTGTGGTGTTAATGTTAGAAACCTGATTATCCATTTTTTCTTTTCAGTTGTTTTACCCAATATCACACGAATTTAGCTTCTAACACGACTTAGTATTTCTTGTACACATTAGCACACATAATTTACGACGCATGAGAGCCCTAATTAAAAAAGCACTTATAAAGACCACTTTTAAACCACATGCAATTAAAAATACCCCGAACAAGAGCCAATTCTATGATATTTTGCTTACTTTATGCATCCACAAGAACATCGAAGCCGCCATATACCATACGTTTACAATCAAACGGCATGTTGTCCATATCACAGCCTTCCCCTAGGCCCGGGTCATTATGTACTTTTTCATTCACTTCATCACGGTGTTCCCGTGATTTATATTCCACATATGCAAAAATTGGAATTTCATCATCTGCAACATTAAATGCCGCGGGAAATGTCATACAAAATCCCTTATCTTCCATATCTTCACCGATGCATTCCTTATAGGACAGTGCTCCGTGTTTTTTCCAAATTTCTCCTGCTCGTTGTGCCATTTTTTTATAATCTTCAATTCTGTCTTTTTTAATGGCAAGTACATATCCATCCACATAGTTCATTTGATCCTCCTTTTCTCTGTTACGTTTCATTTTTTGTTACGATTTTATTTAAATTTTCAAGACCGCTTTCAAAACTTTTCCCGATCATTTTGTCCATGTTAAATACTGTATGCATCACTTTGGTCATAAAGTTCCTTGTTCCCCACATGCTCCATGTAACTTCCGTGCCGTTCTCCACAGGTGTTAATGTAAATCCCGCATTATTAGTTGCCTTAATTGGTTTCATAAATTCCAATTCAACAACCACCTTTTTATGAGGTACGCTTTCAACAATTGTGTCTTTCCCAATACCAGTTTTTCTGCCATTCCAGCTATAACTTGCCCCGATACCTGTTTCTGGCCCTTCATATATTACCTCAGCATCCGGATCAGCTTTAAGCCAGGGATTCCATTTATTAAAATTATGGGGGCTGTCCATTTGTTTGAAAATAATTTCTGCCGGCGCATTTATGATTACCGACCGGGTAATTTTGAATTCGTCTGATTTTGATGCCGCCTTAATCAGGAAAAATACAATCAGTATTCCCAAACCGATTAAAATATAAACTGCCATTTTATACCTCTTTATCCTTAATATTCATAATGCTATCACCACTGAATAACTAAGCTTCCATATACCGCATCTCTGGCTATCTGCCGACTACAGAAATCCCTGAGTCCTTATCCTGGATATATGCTTTCGCTAGGCTACTGCTGCTTCCAGAGCAGCAATGTCTATCTTGCCCATCGTCATCATTGCCTCGAACGCGCGCTTCGCTTTATCCTGATCGGTACCCGTTGTTAGATCGAGCAGCAATTTGGGTGTGATTTGCCAGAAGTGCCCCCAGCGATCCTTGCACCAACCGCAAGCGCTTTCCTGCCCACCATTACTTACGATTGCCTCCCAATAGTAATCGGTTTCTTCCTGGCTCTCGGTCACGACCATGAAGCTGACCGCTTCAGTCGGAGTAAAGTTCGGCCCGCCATTTAGACCAACGAATTTGCGGCCAAGTACGGTGAACTCTACAGTTAATTCATCACCTTCCTTGCCGCCGGGATAATCTGATGCAGCAATATTAACCCGATCAACGCGACTATCAGGAAAAGTGGTGGCATAGAATTCCGCCGCCTTCTTTGCTTCCCCGAAGTCATACCAAAGGCAATTTATGATATCTGTCATGCTGTTTCTCCTAATATTCATCATGTAATCGCCACCAGCCATAGGGCTCTGTCTGGGGAACACCGTTTGGTGATATTTCCCATGTTTCCTGTCTGCCATACGGCGTAAGGTCAAGCAAACTCCATACCGTACTTATGTTTTCCACACCACGGCCTTTTGTAAAATATGTTCGGAATATTTCGCCTTTTTCTTTTACAAAAACATTAAGCCCAAAATATTGCGGCACATCAAAATCAGGGTTAAAATCATCACCCGTTGAAACCCATGGCAAAGTCCACCCCATTCTTTTTTTGAATGTTTCAATTTCATCAACCGGTGTGCGCGATACAACGATAAACGATGTGTTCCGCGCCTGTAAATGGGCAAGGTTCGTAATATTATCCATCACCATACAACAACCCGGACACGGGCTTTTATCATTTGCCTTTAACATATGATGATAAATGATCAATTGATCACGCCCATCAAAAAGATCGTCAAGGCTCATCATGCGGTCTTTGCTTTCAAAGCTATATTCCTTGGTTACCTTAACCCATGGAAGTCGGCGACGCTCTGCTGCAAGCTTATCAAGGGCGCGGGTCAGCTTTTTTTCTTCGATCAAATGCGCTTCTCTCGCTTTCGCCCATTCCTCTTTTGTTACTTCAATATGCTCCACCATTTTGCGATCTCTTTTTTAAATCTTGATTTTTGTAGCGGTCACTATATAATTAGATCATAAAACACTTGTCAAGTATTTTTGTAATGGTCACTACAAAAGGGATAGTATGGTAAAGGGACGACCAAGAAAGTTCGATAAAGACGAAGCACTTGAAACAGCAATGAAGCTATTCTGGCAACATGGATATGAGGGCGTATCCATTGCCAAACTCGCCGAAGCCATGGGCATTAACATACCGAGCCTCTATTCCGCATTTGGAAATAAAGAAAAACTTTTTATGGCGGCGTTTGATAAATACAGCCTGCTGGGCGGACATATTTATGTTGATTCCTTTAAACAGAAAACCGCCCGCGAAGTAGCCTATAGCATTTTAAAAGGCGAAGTCGAACTGGTAACAAATCCCGACCACCCCGATGGCTGCATGGTTATTTTGGGGGCACTTGTCACCAGCTCAGATTCAGATCATATCAAAAAAAGAATGGATGAAATCCGCCAGACACCACCAAAATGGATGGCCGAACGATTCGCACAAGCCATAAAAGACGGTGACCTCTCCGCCGATGTTAATCCGGAAAATCTTGCTTGTTATATTATGACCTTAAATTCCGGTCTAGCCGTTCAGGCAAAAAGCGGAGTCAGTAAAAATGAACTGATGAATGTCGTCGATATAGCTATGAAAAACTGGCCTTTCGTAAGTTGATATAACTTCAAAAATATTCCAATTCTTAACAGATATTTTAACCATGCCTTGTTGTGAAATTATGGGATCTTAAAACAACTAAAACCTGCTTGCAGAATACATTCAAATATTAGGAGATGTTAGCACCATTAATTGGAAACCACACGGTGACAGTAGTGCCAAAACTTTTTCTGCTTTCAATATTCATTGCTGCGCCATGCGCATCAAGAAGCGATTTCACAATAGAAAGACCAAGTCCAGTCCCCGGTGCAGCAATCTCCGCATGCTTTTGCCCTCTGAAAAATGGTTCGGTAATATTTTTCAGGTTTTCTTCTGAAATACCAATACCTTCGTCCTGAATAGTGATCTTTGCAAAGCCATTTTCCTCATGGACTTTAAGCATCACGACACCCCCTTCGTGGGAGAATTTAATGGCGTTGGAAAGTAAATTGATCAATATCTGTTTGAACGACCTTTTATCTGCAAAGATCGTAGGCAAATTGGCCGCAATATTTACAGAAATCATAATTTGCTTTTTTTCTGCCAAAATATTTACAGTATTCAAACTATGGAGCGCCACTTCTTCTAAATCAATTTTTTCCTTCAGAAATATCCTTTTGTCTGCTTCTATCTCTGAGATATCCAGAACATCATTTATCAGATCAAGAAGATGTCTGCCGCTATTATAAATATCTTCAATATATTCTTGG
>JAUILB010000190.1 GCA_030432815.1 Alphaproteobacteria bacterium
CTCTGGATTAGTGTGCTGACCGGTGGTGCCTGGGTATTTTATTTTACCGACGCACCGACACTTTACCAACAGTTCCTGAATTTCGAAGCACCTGCAACCACCTATTTATGGGTGGCCATCTTTACAACAACCACATATCTGCTTGGTGGTTTTGCACGTGAGCAGGTTTGTACATATATGTGCCCCTGGCCACGCATCCAGGCAGCAATGATGGACGAGGATACTCTGGCGGTTACCTATCGGTATGATCGTGGTGAACCGCGTGGTCCTCATAAAAAGGGGGATGGCTGGGAAGGACGTGGTGACTGTATTCAATGTAGGCAATGTGTGGTTGTATGTCCGCAAGGCATTGACATTAGGGAAGGGGCGCAGCTTTCATGCATTCAATGTTCACTTTGTATTGATGCCTGTGACGCGGTTATGGAAAAGATAGGCCGGCCTAAGGGTTTGATCGCTTACGATTCTTTGGCAAATTTTGACAGACGGGCACAAAATAAAAAAGCCAAGATAAATATAATTCGGCCAAGGGTGCTTATATACACTGCGCTGCTTTCGGTTATTGGGTTATTGGTTCTTTATAATCTGCTTGGTAAAGCAGAAATAGATCTGAATATTTTAAGGGACCGGAACCCCGTTTTCGTCACACTGGCGAACGGTGAAATAAGAAACGGATATACGGTAAAACTGCTTAATATGTCCGGTATTCAGCAGCTTTATTCAATCAAAGTAGCCGGTTTGGATAATTACCAAACGCAGATTGTGGGCGTTGATGCTGAGGAAGGCCAAACCGAATTTGACATATTGGTGGACGCGGATGTCTTACGTTCTGTAAAACTATATGTAACAGCACCGCAAACATCACTGAACAGTGATAGTAAAGACATTGATTTTATAGTTTTATCATCAGATGGTGAAGTGCTTGTTGAAAAGCAAAGCACCTTTAAAGGACCGGGGGTATAAGTTATGGAACAATCCGTTGATAAGAAGAAAACGCTTACGGGTTGGCATGTGCTGGCCGGATTTATTGGCTTCTTTCTGACGATTATAACGGCTAACGGTATAATGACCTATTATGCGCTTGGTACTTGGCAAGGTGTGGAAACTGAAGATGCTTATATCAAAGGCCTTAATTATAATCAGCAATTGGAGCAGGCCCAAAACCAGCAAAGTTCGCAGTGGAAAATATCGCTTGACCAGCTACCCAAAATAATGTCCGGTGATCAAATTTCCCTGTCGCTTATACATCCAACATATAATACGGATGTATCAAAAGTATCTGCCGAGTTCATAAGACCGATTGAAAAGGGTTATGACTTCGAAGTTGAACTTAAAGCTCAGGATAAACATCATTATTTGTCGCCCGTGACATTTCCATTAAAAGGTAACTGGAAAATACGTGTCAAAGTTACGTTCGAAGACGGTGCTGAAATGTATCTGACAGACCGAATGGAGATTAGGTAACCAACATGTCGCTGGAACAAAATTCAGTAGAACAGTTTGTTGTTGAAGGATTAAGTTGTCCATCTTGCATCAGGAAGGTTGAAGGGGCATTAAAAGAAAACCCGAAAGTAGGCGATGCAAGGTTAAATCTATCGACACAAAGACTTTCTGTTGAATGGGCCAATGACAATCACCATGATCCTGATGATAGTTTACTGATAATAGATATCCTGAAAAAGATAGGCTTTAATGCATACCCGCTTCGTGAAAAGAAAAATACTTCTGATGAAACAGAGTTAAAGGGACTTTTAAGAGCGATAGCCGTCGCAGGATTTGCAGCCGCGAATGTTATGCTGCTTTCTGTATCTGATTGGTTTGGTGCTGATATGGGAGAAAGTACACGGCAGCTTTTTAAATGGGTTTCCGCCCTCATTGTGCTGCCTGCTGCTGCATATGCAGGCCTTCCTTTTTATCGGTCCGCGTGGAGTGCGTTAAGGCATAAAAGGCTTAACATGGAAGTTCCCATTTCTGTTGCTGTAATACTTGCGTGCGGCATGAGCCTTGCACAGGCCATTTCCGGCAGCGGTGAAACTTATTTTGATGCTGCTATAATGCTTTTGTTTTTCCTTCTTATTGGGCGTTATCTCGACCGTAAAATGCGCGCTAGTGCCAAATCAACAGCACAAAACCTTGTAAGTCACCAGTCCTTTTTTGCGAATGTGTTGAATAGGGATGGTTCCATAACAAAAACCATGCTGGAACATGTGAAGATTGGAGATAGCATTATTGTCGGATCCGGAGAACGCGTGCCGATTGATGGCTGCGTAATAATGGGAAAATCACAAATTGATGCCAGCCTTATTACAGGTGAAACAACACCGGAAGAAGTGTGCATCGGCAGCAAGGTTTATGCGGGCACGATTAATTTGGGGCAACCCATTGATGTAAAAGTCGAACATTCATCAGGTAATACAACATTGGATGAAATCATCCACCTTATGGAAAATGCGGAACAAAATAGGGCAAAATATGTCCGCCTGGCTGATAAGGCTGCGGGTATTTATGCGCCGTTGGTTCATTTGATGGCACTTCTTACATTTCTGGCTTGGTTTTTCATTGCTGGAATCGGATGGCAGTCTTCACTTATTACGGCTATTTCAGTGTTGATCATTACCTGCCCCTGTGCCCTGGGGCTTGCTGTTCCTGTGGTTCAGGTGGTTGCATCTGGCAGGCTTTTTAAAGCCGGTGTTTTGCTTAAATCGCCGGACGGTCTTGAGCGTTTGGCTGAAATTGATACAGTTGTCTTTGATAAAACGGGTTCGCTTACACTAGGTACACCTCAGGTGGACAGTTTCGGCACCGCGATGGTGAAAGAATTGCAGATAGCAATGACGATGGCGTCGAGATCAGCACACCCATTAAGTCGTGCTTTTGTTGCTTTCTGCGAAGCAAAAAAAATTAGTAGTGCTGAAAAAGTTGAGGAGATAGAAGAAGAGGCAGGACTAGGTTTAAGAGCAATTCATGAAGGTTGTGAATATAGGCTAGGGAATCGCAAATGGTGCAATATTGGTGATGATCATGATCAAGTATCTAATCACAGTGAAATATGGTTGGTTGGCCCGAATAACCGCACCGTAAAATTTACATTTAAAGACAAACTTCGCTCTGATGCGCGTGAGACGATTGACTGGTTTAAGCAAAATAATCTTGATGTTATTATTTTGTCAGGTGACAGATTACCTGTGGTCATGGAACTGGCGGATCATTTGAAAGTGGAACACTATTTCGGCGAAATTAAGCCACAGGATAAGGCAAAAAAAATAGAAGAACTTAAACAGCAAGGACATAAGATATTAATGGTTGGAGACGGTTTAAATGATGCACCGGCACTTGCTGCAGCCAATGTTTCCATTTCACCATCAACAGCAGCAGATATAAGTCAAACGGCATCAGATTTTGTTTTTCTTCCGCAAGGACTTTCCAGTTTGGTTGATGCCTATAAAATATCCCAAAAAAGCAGACGGCTTGTGTTTACAAATTTTGGGTTCGCCGCGCTTTATAATCTGATAGCAGTACCCTTTGCTGCACTCGGTTTCTTAACACCGCTTGCTGCGGCCCTTGCGATGAGCGGTTCATCAATTGTTGTTATTTTGAACGCAATGAGATTAAATCTTGCTAATCCTGTGGATTTTGGAAGGATCAAAAAATGAATGTTCTGGCATTTTTAATTCCAGTAGCTCTTTTAATGGGACTGGGCGGATTAATTTCATTTCTGTGGTCGCTTAAATCAGGACAGTTTGATGATTTACAGGGCGCAACGTACCGTGCTTTGTTTGAGGAAGATGATATTGAACGGGACAAATCGGAATAGTTGACCAAATCTTTATATGTTTTGTTAATTCTCATTATAAGTTGATTTGATACGTAAAACTCAATTTTTTCAAAAACATGACTGACTATAATATAGGCGACATTGGATGTTCTTGGGATTAATGCCTATTAAATATGCATAATTCAATATCACAATTATAAACTTTTAATAAGAATTGCTGAATTCCGCGGTTTTCTGAATTGGCACGCTTCTTGTAATGCATACATGAGCCGTCAGAAATTTAGAAAAGGATTAACGTGTGAATAAAGTAACCAGCAGCGAAGATGTATTTTTTATTTTAATTGGGGCGATTCTTGTTTTCGCAATGCATGCAGGGTTTGCCTTTTTGGAATTGGGAAGTGTTAGAAAGAAAAACCAAGTAAATGCTCTGGTTAAAATTATATCCGATTTTGCGATCTCGACCGTAGTTTACTTTTTTATTGGCTATTATATCGCATACGGGGTTAGCTTTTTTGGAAGTGCCGCTGAAATTAGCGGAATGACGAGTGGCTCTCTTTTTGCTGCGGGTGGTTATGATTTGGTAAAGTTTTTTTTCCTTATGACGTTTGCGGCTGCTATTCCGGCCATTATATCAGGGGGAATAGCAGAAAGAAGTAGGTTTAAACCACAGCTCTTCGCGACAGCAGTTATTGTGGGCCTTATTTATCCATTTTATGAAGGGATGGTTTGGGGATCATTATTTGGTTTTCAAGGCATAATAATAAGTTGGTTTGGGGTACCTTTCCATGATTTTGCCGGGTCAATTGTTGTTCATGCTATGGGGGGGTGGCTTGCGCTTGGGGCAGTGGTTGTTCTGGGCGCGCGTATAGGACGTTATAGAAATGGTGGCACACCAGTTGGCATTCCTCCGTCCAATATTCCTTATCTTGCACTTGGTTCATGGGTTTTATGTATTGGATGGTTTGGGTTTAACGTTATGAGTGCTCAAAAATTGACTGACGCTAGCGGGCTTGTGGCGCTAAATAGTCTGATGTCTATGGTTGGCGGCATTCTATCTGCGCTTGTCATTGGTAGAAAAGATCCCGGGTTTGTACATAATGGGGCGCTAGCCGGGTTAGTGGCAGTATGTGCCGGTTCAGATATTATGCATCCTCTTGGTGCATTGTGCGTGGGTTCTGTTGCGGGTATTATATTCGTACAAACATTTACATTGTGCGGTAATAAATGGAAAATTGATGATGTTCTTGGTGTCTGGCCGCTTCATGGTCTTTGCGGGGTATGGGGTGGAATAGCGTCGGGTATTTTTGGTCAAGAACTACTTTTTGGTCTTGGTGGTGTAAACTTTTTTGCGCAAGTTGTCGGATCGCTTGTGGGAGTTGCTATTGCGTTGGTTGGGGGTTTTACGGTTTTTTGGCTCATAAAAAAAACGATGGGTTTCCGTTTGTCCCGGGAAGATGAAATTATGGGCGCTGATCTGGCAATCCACAAAATTAGTGCAACACCGGAAGAGGATTTTGGAATGCGTAGATCATATTAGGAAATCAAAGCGGTATAAAGCATTCGCACGCCGGCAATGAACAGGAAAAGTCCAAAAACGAGAGAAAGTTTTTTTCGTGAAAGCTTGTGAGCAAGCTTCGCGCCCAGCGGCGCAGATAATACTGTTGCCGGTGAAATAATTAAAAGCCCGATAATATTTACAAATCCAAAGCTACCCATCGGAAGGGACGGGTGTCCCCAGCCGGCAATAATAAAGCCCGCTGTACCCGGCAGACTGATGATTAGGCCAAAAAGTGATGACGTGCCTACGGCCTGATGAATGGGGCGGGAAAGCAACGTCAATATCGGTACGGTCATAGACCCGCCACCAATACCCATCATTGTTGATATTGTTCCTATCGAAAAGGGGATTGGGGAAGCTTTTATTCCGGTAGGCACAGTATCCGAAATAATTTTATCTTCAAGTGGTAGAATCATTTTAAGCGCAACAAGAAGAGCGATGACCGCAAATACAGCGGCCAAAACGCTGCTTTCCACCTGCGATGCGATCCACGTCCCGAATATAGCACCAAGTAAAATAAAGGGACCCCAATGCCTGACCAGATTTAAATCTACGGCCCCCTTTGCATGATGCGCACGTGCCGAT
>JAUILB010000191.1 GCA_030432815.1 Alphaproteobacteria bacterium
ACATCTTTGGACTTTGTTGTTGTTAGGGGGCGGGCAGGGCCTTCTTGGTTGGTATATGGTCAAAAGTGGCCTTGTAGACCAGCCGGATGTGAGCCACTATAGGCTTACCGCCCATCTTGGATTAGCAGTATTAATATATACATATGCATTTTGGCTAGGATTAGGACTGTTATTGCCTAAAAGTAAAAAGGCTCTTAGTCGCCCGAAGAAACTGATTTACTGGTATGTTGTTTTATTGATTACGCAGATACTTCTTGGTGGCCTTGTCGCCGGATTGAATGCCGGTTTAGTCAGTGACACTTGGCCGTTAATGTTTGGGCAAATTATCCCGGATGGGGCGTTTAACGGCGGCTACGGTCTTATGAGTATTTTTGATGATCCGCTTACCGTTCATTTTGAACACAGAACATTTGCATATATTGTCGCACTTACAGCGACTATCATCTGGTGGAAACTTAAATCTGATAATAGCCCAACGGTAAGATTGGGAGCCAATCTCGTCCTGCTTAGTATTATTTTACAAATCACACTTGGTGTATTGACGGTTCTGCATATGGTTGCGATACCAATTGCAGCAACGCATCAGGCGGGGGCTATCTTTGCATTGTCGGCTTCACTTTATCTACTTAACAGGGTTAAAGGCTAGTACTCATCATTTTGCTGTCCGTAAGTTATTAATGATAGGGATTGGGAGTAGTTTCAACGCCAGAGCGCGACTTGTAATTATTCGTTTTAAGTCATCTACTTATAAAGTGGTATTATAATACCATATTTGTAACATGCTGAAAATTAATCTAAAATTCCTGTTGACTTTGAGAATTTTGATGGCATATTGCGCGCAAACTTAATTATGGCTTTAAATAGGAATTTTATCCAATGAAAACATATTCTGCAAAACCAGCAGATATTGAAAAGAAATGGTATGTCATTGATGCCGATGGTTTAATCCTCGGTCGTATGGCTGCTATTATCGCGACATATTTGAAAGGTAAACATAAACCAATGTATACGCCTTCTATGGATTGTGGCGACAATATCATCGTTATCAATGCCGAAAAAGTGCAATTAAGCGGTACGAAAAAAGATAATAAAATTTACTACTGGCACACAGGTCACCCTGGTGGGATTAAAGAAAGAAATGCCCGTGACATATTGGAAGGCGATTATCCCGAACGCGTTGTGATTAAAGCAGTTCAAAGAATGCTGAACAATAACCCATTGGGACGTCAGCAATTAAAAAACCTAAGAGTTTTTGCTGGTCCGGAACACACACATGAAGCACAACAACCCGAAGTACTTGATGTTGCTGCAATGAATGAAAAGAATGCAAGGAATTCTGCAAATGGCTGAAGATAAAAAAACACTGGAAGACCTTAAAGAGGTTACAGCAGAGGCAGCCGTTGCCGTAGCAAATGGTGCTGCTGAGAATGCAAAATCAGAAGCAGCTGATGAGCAAATCGAATATGTCCAAAAGCTTGATGAATATGGACGTGCATATGCAACAGGTAAACGTAAAGATGCTATCGCACGCGTTTGGATTAAGCCCGGAAACGGTAAAATTACAGTGAATGGTCGTGAAGAGGAGGTCTATTTTGCCCGTCCTACACTTCGTATGATCATAAGTCAGGCATTTGAAGTTGCTGATCGTGTTGGTCAATATGATGTTGTTGCGACAGTAAAAGGCGGTGGCCTTTCCGGTCAGGCGGGCGCTGTTCGTCACGGCATCAGTAAAGCACTAACACATTTTGAACCTGATCTACGTGCTGCGGTTAAGGCAGCAGGTTTTCTTACACGTGATGCCCGTGTTGTGGAACGTAAGAAATACGGTAGGGCAAAAGCGCGTAGAAGCTTCCAGTTCTCAAAACGTTAATTGCCGATACATATTTTACAAAAGAGGCTTTCATGATATTCATGGGAGCCTTTTTTCGTAATTAGAGAGAGTGTAAATCTTACTTCAGATCCAATTTATTGTGTATTTTCACTTTTTATCAACGAAACCATGTTGATATGTATCAATGCATAATATTACCTGTAAAATAAATTAGAAACTGGCGATGATTAATGGGAGAAGAAGCCGTGTCATATTTGGAAATTAAAGATAGTCAGTATGGGTATCTTGATATTGATCAAATGGCGGAAAAGGGATTGGAGCTTAGAGAGCAATATTTATCAGCTTCGCCATTCCCACATATTGTAATTGATGACTTTGTGTCCCCTAATGTGTTGGAAAAATGTTTGGAAGAATTTCCACGAGAACCGGATCCGGAAAGCATCACATTTGACCGTGACCAGGAACGCTTTAAAACAGGGTTTAATCCAGATTATATGTCGCCGTCTGTTCGTTCCCTGTTCTATTCATTTAATTCACGCCCATTCTTGAAATTTCTTGAAAATTTAACCGGGATCAAGGGGTTAATTCCCGATCCTTATTATCTGGGAGGTGGTTTTCACGAGATTAAGCAGGGTGGGCACCTGTCAGTTCATGCAGATTTTAACCATCATACAAGGCTTGATCTTGAACGAAGGATTAATGTTCTGATTTATCTGAATAAAGATTGGTCCGACGAATATGGAGGGCAGATCGAACTTTGGGATCGGAAAATGCAAAATCGTGTTGTCAGTAAAACACCTGATTTTAACAGGTGCGTTATTTTTAATACTGATTCAGACAGCTATCACGGTAATCCTAACCCGATTAATCATCCTGAAAATAAATCCCGTCGTTCAATTGCGTTATATTATTATACTGCCACCTGGGACAATCAAAGGCGTGAGCATACAACACAGTTTAAGGCGCGTCCCAAAACCGGTGATGCAATAGACTGGAGTGTTAAAATTAATGAGTTTTTGGCTGATATTGTGCCGCCGGTTATATTTCGTTTATATACCCGTATCAAATATCGTCTTAAACGGTCCGGACGAGGCAAAGATGATTAAAAACATATGTTTGCCTAATTTTTGTCTTTATTTAAGCCTAGCGTTCTTTCAACTTTGATAGCAATCGGGAGTTTATTATGATTAATATTACATCAGGACAGATTACACGCATTGTTGCGCTGTCCATTTTTTTATCTGCATGTTCCACCGATCCTTATACCGGTGAACGTAAAGCATCCAACACTGCTGTAGGTGCCACAATCGGCGCGATAACAGGTGCCATTGGCGGGGCTATTGTTGGTGGAAGCAATACCCGTAAATCGGTTTTAATTGGTGCCGGTATTGGTGCTTTGGCCGGTGGCGGTATTGGTTTTTATATGGACAGACAGGAAGCTAAATTAAGAGAGCAACTCCAAAATTCCGGCGTACAAATCGTAAGAGACGGCGATAATATAATACTGAATATGCCTGGTAATATTACGTTTGCTACGAATAGTGCAGATGTAAATAGTGATTTTACGGATGTTCTGCATTCTGTTGGCCTGGTCCTGGAGGAATATGACCAAACTTATGTAGATGTTCTTGGCCATACCGATTCTACAGGTAGTGACAGTTATAACCAGCAACTTTCTGAACGTCGTGCAAGGTCTGTGGCTAATATATTAATGAACGAAGGTATTATTCCGGAAAGAATAATCGTTCGCGGTCTGGGTGAAACATATCCGATTGCCGATAATAACACTGAAAGCGGAAGGTCGCTGAACAGACGGGTGGAAATTGCACTTTCACCGGTTGTTTAGGGACAAATGATGGGCATGCCCCATTAATAATTCTTATCAGATTTAAAAAGGGGGGCTTTAAAACCCCCTTTTATTTAAATGCCTAAAGTTTCACAAGCTGACAGCGTTAGTACTGCAAATGTGATTAATGCGTATAATCTGATCATATTGGTTCCTCCCTGTTGTTTCTCAGAATTGTGGGACTAAGTTAGCGCAAATTATAATTTTTATCAAATTTACGCCAATTTTAACCTAAAATTTTACGCGCCATGATTGTTCTTTTAATAATGTACATGGCTAAGCTGAGGGCAAAACCATTCGTTTGACAAGCATGGATGGCAAACATATGTTCATATTATGATGGTTTAGTCAGGGTTTCTTCCATATGAATTCAGTGAATGGCAATATTGCGATCAGTATTAAAAACCTATCAAAAAATTATATTGAGGGTGGTAAACCACATGCAATCTTGCGGTGTGCGAATGCCGATATTTATGAAGGGGAGATGGTTGCCCTTTTAGGCAGAAGCGGATCAGGAAAATCAACGCTTCTTAACCTGATAAGTGGCCTTGATACGCCGGATGAGGGCGATGTGTCTATAGGTGCTGAGAAAATTACTCAAATGAGTGATGAACATAGAACCCTGTTCAGGCGCGAACATATTGGTTTTGTTTATCAGTTTTTCAATTTAATTCCGACGCTTAATGTAATGGAGAACCTGAAACTTATTTTAGAATTGAATGATCAGGAAAATGCCAAAGTACGCTGTGTAGAACTGCTTGATAAGGTAGGACTAGGCACGCGCTTAGATACATATCCGGATGCCTTGTCAGGTGGGGAACAGCAAAGAGTTGCAATAGCAAGAGCGCTGGTTCATAAGCCTGGTATTTTGCTTGCTGATGAACCGACAGGAAACCTTGATGAAACGACATCAGATGAAATTTGGGATCTTTTTGATACGTTAATACGTCCAAGTGGCGGAACAATCCTGCTTGCGACGCACAGTTTGACTGCGGCGAAACGCTGTGACCGGATGCTGGAACTGAAGGACGGAAAAATTCATGATATAACAGGAAAGTATGACTGATGCGTCATGTGATCAAGGCATTATCAAGTTATCTTTTCCGCCGCCCAGGTCAGCTTATGCTGGCGATCATTGGTATGGCTGTCGGGATTGCGGTCATTATTGCGGTTGATATGGCCAATGAAAGTGCAAAACGGTCCTTTGATGCATCACTTTCTGCCATCACAGGTAAAACGACACACCAGATTATTGGTGGTCCGACGGGGTTAAATGAACAGGTATATATTGATCTCAGGCTCGGCGGTATAAGGTCCATTGCGCCGGTTGTAGAAGGCATGGTGCGCATGCATGGTGAAAGTTTTCAGCTGCTGGGTATTGATATTTTTGCGGAAGGCAGTTTTCGTAGTTATCAGGATGCAGGGGACAGAACTAATGGTGCCGGGTTTGACAGTTTTGGCTTGTTAACAGAATCCGGTGGTGTATTTATGAATGAGAATACAGCAGCTCGGCTTAATCTTTCACGTTCTGGTAATATAACAGTTTCCAGAATGGGGAATGATTATAATGGTAAAGTTATTTCAGTCATTTCGGGTGAGGGGCTCGAGCGAGTTTTAATCGTTGATATAGCAACAGCGCAGGAATGGTTGGGGCTTGCCGGTATCCTAACACGTATTGATGTTGCAATTGATAATGTACGTGAATTAGATAGGCTCAGATCCCTGTTGCCGCCTGACGCGCGTTTAATAAATGCTGAACGGCGTAATTCATCGATCCTTGAAATGAGCACCGGGTTTAATACAAGCCTTACGGCTATGAGCCTGTTTGCGTTGCTTGTGGGTGTGTTTCTTATTTATAATTGCATGAGTTTCATGGTATTGCAGCGCCGCTCTATTATCGGTGTGTTACGCGCACTTGGGGTGACAAGGACTCAGCTGGTTTTATCATTACTTTTTGAGGGATTGCTGATTGCAACCATCGGCGTTCTATTTGGTATTTTGGCGGGTGTTTTTCTTGGTGAACAATTGGTTGCGCTGGTTTCCCGCAGCATGACAGACCATTATTCCCTGATCCGTAATAGTGGTGCTACACTGCAAACGGTCACCATAGTAAAAGGTATCGCAGCCGGACTTGTCGCAACGCTTATAGCGGTTGCAGTGCCGGCCCGTGAAGCAGTTTCCTATCCGCCCCGGCTTACACTTGT
>JAUILB010000192.1 GCA_030432815.1 Alphaproteobacteria bacterium
TGAAAGATAGCACCCTTGTTTACAAGATATTTTTTTAAGGTTAGCGCGTTTGTAATATTACCGTTGTGGGCAACCGCAAAACCACCACTGGCAAGATCGGCAAAAAGTGGCTGAACATTGCGCAGTCCTGCACCACCAGATGTGGAATAGCGCACATGACCGATCGCGCTATTTCCTGGCAGTGATGAAATGACAGGCTGTGTATTAAAGTTATCTGCGACCTGGCCTAATGATTTATGGGAAAAAAACTGCCCTTCATGGTAGCTTACGATACCAGCCGCTTCCTGCCCTCTGTGTTGTAAAGCATGAAGACCCAAAACGGTACGTGTGGAGGCTTCCTGTGCGTTAAAAACACCAAATACACCACATTCGTCGTGAAATTTATCTGTTTCAAATGGATTCGTACTAAAAGGAAAGAGGCTAGAATTCGAGGAATTTAAATGATCCGTCATTAATCCAACTCGTTAAAGATATATATGAAACTCTGTATATTGTGTTTGGGGCTTTTTGTGAACCTTTTTTTACGTTTTTGTTCCTTCCTCGAACAAATTATTCATTTCCTCGCGCGTTTCATCATCATATCGTGTTTCTTCACCGTCAGCATCATTACCAGCGGGAAAGGAGGGCACAATATTTTTAAAAGTACCGAACCAGTCGGTGCCAATAGAATCTTCGCCAAATAAAGGTTCATTTTTATAGGGATTCATTGAATTAAGCATACTGGCGCCATATTCTATAAGCGGTCTCGACTTTGCTTCCATGAATGAATCCGGATATTCATCTCTTGAGAAAAATGGCGTCGTAAGCAGGTAGGCAAAACTGACGATAAACATGCCACGCACAATACCAAACAAAATACCAAGGCCGCGGTCAAGGGCGCCGATATGGCTTTCCTTCACGGTCTTTCCTATCACACCGCCTAGAAATTTAAACAATATCAAACTGCCTATTCCAAGCGCCGCATATGTTATTGCACTGGCCATCTGATCAGGTTGAACAATTTCAACCACATAGGGATAAGCGATGGGATGTCCTTGTAATGTTACGAATAAAGCTAAAACCCACGCAGCGAGGCCAAGAGCTTCCGTTGTAAAACCACGTGTGACAGCGATTAACATGGACGAACCAATAATCAGAAGTACAATAATATCAATAGCGTTAATTGTCCTAATCCTTTTAATTTTGCTGCATTATTCCAGATTTGGGGCAATAATATCAACAAGTTTTATTAATTGATCAAGTTCAGCCGTTTTTATTTTTTTATTCTTAAATTTCATTTTTGACGGAATAAAGGCCTGTGAAAATCCAAGTTTTTCCGCTTCTTTCAGGCGTGCGTCTGCTTGACCAACAGGTCTTATTTCTCCACTTAGGGCAATTTCACCAAAAATAACAGTTTCTTTGGCGATTGGGTCCCCGGACAAGGATGAAATAAGCGCTGCCGCGACGGCAAGATCGGCTGCCGGCTCTGAAATTTTAAGACCGCCCGCCACATTGAGATAAATATCATAAGCCCCAAGTCCTAGCCCGCATCGGGCATCAAGTACGGCAATGATCATGGCCAGACGGGCACTATCCCATCCGACAACGGCGCGGCGCGGTGTTCCCAGAGATGTTGATGCTACCAGCGCCTGTATTTCCACAAGCATTGGTCGTGATCCTTCCATGCCGGCAAAAACTGCGCTTCCCACAACTTCACCGTCGTGATCCCCTAGAAACAATGCCGATGGGTTGGATACTTCGGAAAGCCCGAGTTCACCCATTTCAAAAACACCAATTTCATCGGTACCGCCAAAGCGGTTTTTTACGGCGCGTAATATCCTAAACTGATGTCCGCGATCCCCTTCAAAATAAAGCACGGTATCAACCATATGTTCCAAAACGCGGGGCCCGGCAATCTGCCCATCTTTTGTGACGTGCCCAACCAGAAGAACACAAACGTTTTTTTTCTTGGCAAAACTGATCAGTTCCTGGGCGCAGGTTCGAACCTGTGCCACGGTCCCGGGGGCACTTTCGATGGTATCGGCATACATGGTCTGGATACTGTCTATAACCACCACATCAGGACTTTTTCCCTTGCTTAAGGTGGCGAGTATATCACGAAGGTTGGTTTCCGATGCCAACATAGCAGTGCTATCCGCAAGTCCAAGCCGTTCTGCACGCATACGTACCTGTGCAACTGACTCTTCACCGGATATATAAACCGTCTCCAGATTGTTATTGGAAAGCCGGCTTACGGCCTGTAGCAGAATGGTGGATTTACCAATGCCGGGATCCCCGCCGATAAGTATTGCCGACCCGGGGACAAGCCCGCCGCCACAGACACGGTCAAATTCATGGATTGTTGAAACCATACGGGGCAGGGCATCTTCTTTGCCCTTAAGTCCGGAAAGTTCGATGATATGTCCTTTGGCGGAAGAAGATTTGCCAAGTCCCGTTGGCAGGTTTTCATTTGCTTCTTCAGTAAGCGTGTTCCATTCACCACAGCCTTCACACTGCCCCATCCACTTGGAATAAGTGGAACCGCAACTGTTACAGACGTATATACGTTTTTGTTTTGCCATTGGGTGATTACCCTCTCAGGATTTCCATCTTGATCGGCCCCTCGGCTTTACCGTTAATGAATTGATCAATATAATCGCTACCGCTATGGTCAATTTCATCTTTGGGCCCGGTCCAGATAATATTACCATGATATATCATGGAAACATGATCGGCAATTTTTCGCACACTTGACATATCATGGGTGATGGTAAGCGCAGTGGCACCCACATCCTTCACACATTCAACAATGAGTTCATTGATAACGTCTGACATAATAGGGTCAAGGCCGGTTGTCGGTTCATCAAAGAAAATAATTTCGGGATTTGCTGCAATTGCACGTGCAAGACCAACACGTTTTTGCATTCCTCCGGATAATTCCGCTGGGCTAAGACTTCCCACATCAGGGCTTAGGCCAACACGACGGAGTTTCTCAATGGCAATTTCCTTTGCTTCCTTGCGGTTACAAAGGCGTTGCGCAAGAAGGCCAAAAGCAACATTTTCCCATACCGGCAGGCTGTCAAACAAGGCTGCCCCCTGAAACAGCATGCCAAATTTGGTCAAAATCTTTTTACGTTCATCTGCGCCTATGCCAACCATTTCGGTGCCATCAATTTTGATGCTGCCACCATTAGGATAAAGAAGACCAAGAATACATTTAAGGGTCACCGATTTGCCGGAACCGGACCCGCCGATGATAACCATGCTTTCACCGGGCATAACCGTAAGGTCCACACTTTCCAGCACTACTTTGCTTCCGAAACGTTTATGAAGACCTTTAAGTTCTATTTTGGGGATTATCTCATTCATGATGAAAAGAACATCTCCGTAACAACATAGTTAGAAAGCAGGATCATAATACAGGCGGAAACAACCGCGTTGGTGGTCGAAATACCCACACCCTGCGCCCCGCCACGGGTGTTAAAACCATGATAACATCCCATCAGGGATATAAAAAAACCAAATACCGCCGCCTTGGTCATGCTGGCCATAACATCTATCGCTTCAAGGAAATCGATAGTTGATTTTATATAACTTCCACTGTTATAGCCAAGCTTTGTCGTTGCAAGTAAATAGCCACCAAGCACACCGATGGTGTCCGCAACAATCACCAGCATAAAGGGCATCATGATAACAGTTGCGAGTATCCGCGGTGCAATCAGATATTTAAAAGGATCGGTGGAAAGCGTTACAAGCGCATCAATCTGTTCCGTAACCCGCATGGTGCCAAGTTCGGCTGCCATGGATGCACTGACCCGTCCCGCAACAATAAGTCCGCAAAGGGTGGGGCCAAGCTCCCGGACGATACCGATCACAACAATCGTCGGCAGGGTGCTTTCTGCGTTAAACCGCGAACTTCCTTCGTAAATATTAACCGCTAGTGCCGCGCCCGTGAATAGCGTTGTAAGGCCAACAACAGGTAGTGAATAATAGCCGATATTAAGCATTTGACGCCAAAGTTCACGAGGATAAAAAGGCGGCGTAAAAATATGGCGCACACCGTTTACGGCAAATATGCCGATCTTGCCTGCTGCCTGCAAAAAACTGATAGTAACCCGCCCAATGACGGCAAGGAAATTCATTAAGCTTACGCCCCTCGAATATATTTTTTATTATATCTCTGACCTATGCCGGTCAGCAGCTCATATTGTCCTAAAGTAGAGACTTCAGCCGCCATTTCAAGTGTTATATTTGCGCCAAGCAGCTCAACATCATCTTTTACTGTTATATGGCTGAATTTATCGTCTGTTATATCAATGGCAATCATATCCATACTGACTTTGCCTATTACATTTGCAACATGTCCGCCGACAAAAACTTTTGCGCATTTATCACTGGTTTTAAAGGTTCCGTCTGCATATCCCACATTGACGAGCGCGATACGGGCTTCTTCTGCCGCCGTCCAAAGTGAAT
Source organism: Alphaproteobacteria bacterium (assembly GCA_030432815.1). GTDB lineage: Bacteria > Pseudomonadota > Alphaproteobacteria > Sphingomonadales > Emcibacteraceae > Pseudemcibacter. The sequence goes on from JAUILB010000192.1 coordinate 4,453, forward strand.
TATACCCAACGGCCATGCCGGGCCTCAGATGGCGGATTTGAAGGATTTTTCCATAAAGTTCAAACACATGCTTAAGACCGTCCGGACGCTTTGGAAGTCCGGGATTGCCGCCATAAAGCATGATGCCGGGACGCAGGAGGTCAAAATGATAATCCTCACCAAGATAAATACCTCCTGAATTGCAAAGACTCGCTTTAGCATCAGGAAGCTGGTAACGATACCGGATAAAACGATCAAGTTGCATTTCATTGGAAGGATGCCCCGCAATTTCCGACTGTATGAAATGGCTCATAACCAGTGAAACATTTAGATCTGGCCGGTCATTTAAAAAAAGTTCCGCTTCATCTTCCGATAATCCTAATCTGTTAATCCCTGTGTCAAAATGGATTGCGCAAGGGGCGGGCTGTCCCCGCCAAATATCGATCTGATTTAAATCATTAAGAACAGGGCGAATATTATGTTCAAGAATTGTTTCGACCTGATCTTCGGTTGTACCGTTAAACACATAAATGGTTACTTTTGGCAGGGCGGTTCGCAAATTGACCGCTTCGCGCAGGTTAGCGACAAAAAAAACCTCACACCCGCCATCATGGTAAAGGGCAGGGGCAATATCGGTCATGCCAAGACCATATGCATTTGCCTTGACCACGGCGGCGCAGTCGGCGGTGGATGATTTTGATTTAAGTGTTTGATAATTATCAATAATCGCGTCCAAGTGAACTGTCATTGTTGCCAATGCGCTTTCGGGGACTATGGGGATGCTCATGCTTAATGTTTTTCCGCGTGATATTCGGGACTGAGGGGGCGATCACTGAATTTGGTGATTTCCGCTTCAAATTGAAGCTCAACAATACCGGTCGGGCCGTGTCGTTGCTTACCAATAATAAATTCCGCAAGGCCAAATAATTTTTCCCCTTCTTCCAGCCAGCTCATATGTTCGGCGGAGCCAGGGTCTGGTTCCTGCTGGTTATGGTAATATTCCGGCCGGTAAACGAATGTCACCATATCCGCATCCTGCTCAATTGTGCCGGATTCGCGCAGGTCAGAAAGAAGCGGGCGTTTATTATCCCGGGCTTCAATGGCGCGGCTTAATTGCGATAATGCCACAACCGGGATCGATAGTTCCTTTGCCAGTGCTTTAAGCCCGCGGGTAATTTCGGAAACTTCCTGGACACGGTTTTCGATGCCTTTTCCTTTAATGCCGGTACCGCGAAGGAGCTGAAGGTAATCAACAATCACAAGGCCGAGACCTTTTTGGCGTTGCAAACGTCTTGCGCGGGTACGAAGCGCCCCGATAGTAAGGCCCGGGGTATCATCAATATAAAGCGGTAAATGCTGAAGTTCAATTGCGACACGGGACAGATTATTGAATTCTTCCTGATTAAGTTGACCCTGGCGCATTTTTTGCGAAGACATGCCA
>JAUILB010000193.1 GCA_030432815.1 Alphaproteobacteria bacterium
CCACTTCCCCCACATTACATGGGCAGTCACGTGAGCATAAATTATTTAAAATCTTCATCCTGTTAGGATCACTTAATGCCTTAAAGACAAGTTCAGTATTCATGATATTACCTCATATGCATATTTGCACAATAATGCAAATAATAAAGCAAAGCAACAAATTTAATGGCTATCTGTTTATGGTATAAGTTTTACACTATTCCAACTGGGCGTTGATAAGATGTCCGTTCAGGCTTTGGGCTTCGATGAAAACCCGTTTGATTTTGGGGTGTTTTTCCTTAATTTCACGCTCGGAAAGTGTGATAATATGTTCCACCTGCCCTGCCGGAAGATCATTTCTAAAATCAGGGCCAAAATGCATGGTCAGCACTTCGTTGACATTATCAACGGCATCATGATTTTCAAACATTTCCTGAATGCTTTTAACGATTATCGGGTCCGCCGCCTCCCCGATCAAAAGCCCCTTTGTTTCAATTGCAAGGGCAACGGCCGTTGTCGCAAGAACCAGCCCGATTACAACAGATGCAACACCGTCAGCTTCAGGAATGCCAAAATAATCACCAATGAATAAACCAATAAGTGCTGCAAACAGCCCAAGCATTGCAGCCGTATCTTCAAACAGGATCGCAAAAAGGCTGGGATCCTTACTTTCGCGCACAGCTTCCACAAACCCGCGATCACCGCGGCGGCGATTAAATTCATCATATGCCATTTTCCAGGGATATGCTTCAAAACATATGGCAACCCCCAGAACGATATAGTTAATTTGAATGGATCTGATTTCCGCAGGTTCCATAATTTTGTGTATCCCTTCATAAAGTGATACACCCGCACCAACCGCAAAAATCAACATCGCCACACAAAATGACCAGAAATAAAGCTCTTTACCGTACCCGAAAGGGTGGTCCTTATCGGCTTTTTTATGCGCTTTTTTAATACCGTATAAAAGTAGCACCTGATTACCACAATCAACAATGCTGTGTATTGCTTCCGAAAACATTGCTGATGAGCTTGTATAAAGTGCAGCCACCAATTTGCTGATAAAAATTAAAAAATTGCCTATCAAAGCCGCAAATATGACTTTTTTTGATGAATGTCCCGCCATTTTGATAAAATAATCCTGAAATTACCCACTATGACTTATATAAAGAAAATACTCCATATTAATAACACACTAAAAAAATACAAAAGTTTTTCATTAAGTAATTAAATTTTTAATTTTCATGTTATATAATTACCCCATGACGGCAAATTTAAACTTAAATTCTGAACTTGATGCTGCCCAACTCCTGAAATGGTATATTGAGTGTGGGGTGGATGAATGTATCGCGGATCATGAAATAAACTGGTTCGAAGAAAATATTGCTATACCGGTTAAACAGGCTGTTAGCCTGGAACCGCAGGTACAGGTACAAAAGCCACCATCAGCACCACTCGCGTCAAATCGTGACCTTATTGAAAAAGCTGAGAAAATGGCCGCAGCATGCGATAGTCTAGCAGCACTGAATAACGCGATTAAGGAATTCGATGGATGCAGCCTTAAAAAAACAGCGACAAACACCGTTTTCTGTGACGGTAATCCTGACAGTGATATTATGCTGATTGGTGAAGCACCCGGCGCGGATGAAGACCGGATCGGAAAACCGTTCGTCGGTCAGGCGGGACAGCTCCTGGACCGTATGTTTGCAGCCATTAATATGGCCCGTGAAAAGGATTTTTATATAACAAACGTACTCCCGTGGCGGCCACCGGGCAACCGCAAACCAACAGATCAGGAATGTGATTTATGTCTGCCGTTCCTGCGGCGGCATATTGAACTGTTTAATCCAAAACTGATTGTGTTAATCGGTGGTACATCTGCGAGCGCTATTTTAAATACACAAACAGGGATTACAAAATTACGCGGAAAATGGTATGATTATGCACTTGGTGAAAAGAAAATACCGCTTATGCCGATTTTTCACCCGGCATATTTGCTCAGGCAGCCACACTGTAAAAAGCAGGCGTGGCATGATCTTCTTGCCATTAAAGAGAGAATAGAGAAATAGTAGTATGTTTAAAAAGTTTCTGATTATAGCTCTTATGAGTATTTTAGCCGCGAATGCTTCCCAAGCACAGTCCAATCTGGACGAATTCACCCTTGAACCGTTAAGTGCCAGCGATGTTGAAGCATACCGTAATATTTTTTATGAACAAAACCGCGGTCGCTGGAAACAGGCGGACGCCGAAATCAAAAAACTTGAAAATACAATATTGATGGGTCATGTCTGGTACCAGCGTTATATGCATGCAACCGCCTATACATCGAAGTTTTCCGAACTTAAGGCATGGATGGAAAGCTATGGTGACCTTCCCGGTGCACAGCGTATTTATGATCTTGGAAAACGTAAAAATGGTGGCTCCACCGGTGGCATGATGCAACCGATGACAGGAAGCACATACGCCTTTCCCGCTGACAAGCCCACCCCGCCCAGCCGTGAGGAAATTGCCGCTGCCGCTGCGGCTGCCGCTGCTGCAAAAGAGACCGAAGAACCAACGGAAATACAGCTTAGAAAACGTCAGGAACGGCGCGATGTTGCAGAACTTAATCGCACGATTAACCGTTACCTGCGTCAGCATAACGCAGCACGGGCGGAAAAACGGCTTTGGGCCTTTACTGAACGGGGGCTTCTTACACAACGTGAGATTGATCAACACCTTTCAAGGATTGCCAACGAATATTATCTGACAAACTATGATGAAAAAGCATTCGCGCTCGGGCAGCTCGCCAGCAGATCGCGTGAGGATATTTCACAGGCAGACTGGATTGCCGGCCTTAGCGCATGGCGGCTTGGCGATTGTGCGGTTGCGGCGGAACATTTTGAACATGTTTCAAATTCTTCTGTTGCCGGTGACTGGACGGCAGCCGCCGGTGCCTTTTGGGCGGCACGTGCGAAACTCGCCTGTCGTCAACCGGAAGATGTTAACCGGCTTCTTAAAAAAGCAGCAGGTTTTGAAAAAACCTTTTATGGTATTCTTGCCGCCCGCCAGCTTGGTATCGAAATTGATCTTGACTGGACCGTACCGGAATTTACCGAAAGTGATTATCGGGAACTTCGTGGTCTGTCATCTGTCCACCGCGCAATTGCACTTGCGCAGGTTGGTGAAAACACACTGGCAGATCAGGAGCTTTCAATCGCATGGAGCCGCACACGCGATAGCCAGCATGCGGCACTATTAGGGCTTGCTGCGCGTCTTGGGCTTGCGGCAACACAGCTTCAAATCGGCCGGATTGAGGAACAGAAACGCATAACTGCACTTGATAGTTCACTCTACCCGGTTCCCTATATTACACCGGAAGGCGGCTATACACTGGATCGTGCGCTGCTTTTTGGTATGATCAGGCAGGAAAGTGCATTTAACAGTTGGGCGCGAAGTGGGGTTGGTGCACGGGGATTGATGCAACTTATGATGGGGGCCGCAGGGGACATGTCCCAAAACCGCCGCCTGCAACGTATTAAACTGGATGACCCACGTTATAATATGTATCTGGGCCAGAAATACATGAAAACCATGCTCGAAAATTTTGCGGATAATAATCTGTTCAAATCGCTTACCGCTTACAATGCCGGCCCCGGAAATATGCAAAAATGGATTAAAAGCACCAATTTTCAAGACGACCCGCTGCTTTATATCGAAAGCATCCCGGCCCGTGAAACCCGTATATATATAGAACGCGTTTTTACCAACATGTGGATTTACCGCATGCGCATGGGACAGGACACACCAACACTTGATTACGTCGCATCCGGCCAGTGGCCAATGTATCAGTCACTTGATAACATCCAATCAGCACAAAATAATAAAGAAACAAGATATGCCAATCGATCAGAATAGGGATTTTTTACCCCTTAACATCGCGATCCTGACACTTTCCGACACACGTAGCCTTGATGATGACATTTCGGGGCAGGTACTTGTAGACCGACTTAAAGCCGCCGGTCATAAACTGGCAGATCGCGCAATCATCCGTGATGATAAAAATGATTTACGCGAGCAGCTTAGAAAATGGATCGATGATGAAAGTATTGAAGTCATTATATCCACAGGCGGTACCGGTCTTACCGGGCGGGATATTACACCTGAAATTTTCCATGAATTTTATGACAAGGAAATTGAAGGATTCGGCGAAGTTTTCCGCGCGATCAGTTTCAAACTGATCGGCACATCAACACTTCAATCCCGCGCAACAGGCGGCGTAGCAGGTGGTACATATATGTTTGCGTTGCCCGGTTCCCCCGGCGCCTGCAAGGACGCCTGGGACAATATATTTGCAGAACAGCTTGATATCCGTTTCCGCCCTTGCAACATGGCAGAAATGATGCCGCGCCTTAAAGAAGTATAAAATCATTGGAAATATCCCGTGAGCGACTTTACGAAACCAAAATCAACACGTACCGCCAAAAAAATCATCGCTATCCTTATCGGTATTTTGATGATCATTATCCCCATCGGGATATTTATTTATCTGACCCTGCCGGAAGATTCGCCAATACAACAAACAAATATCAGCACCATCATCCCCCAGGAAGCTGAAATCATAACACAGCCCGTTTGGGCGGGACTTGGCGCCTATTTAATTTTTGATCCCCATACCCATACGGAATATTCCGACGGCACCATAAGCCAGACTGAACTTGCCAATATGGCAGCCGGACAGTGTGATGTGCTTGCCTTTACCGACCATTCGGATATTCAGGGCGTATCATCCCCAAGTCGTTTTGATGAAATTGATGCGATCAGAACCACGCATCCGAATATGATCCTGTTTAGCGCGCTTGAAATCAATATCCCGTCCTATAACGGACGGGAACACTTAACGCTTATCACCCATCCGAACCTTGAACGCCGGAGCCTCGCGGCCCTTCGCGCTTTTGCGGAAAAAGAAAATGACGACAGCGAAGATAAAGACATAACCCGTGCTTTTGATGAACCGTTTTTTGAAGCGGTTAACAATTATAACCAGATCGGTGCATCAACACTGGTAATTTATAACCACCCCAGTCGTATGGATACCAATGCGATTGAAAATAAAAATGACTTTATCGCCTGGAGCCGCTGGTCACCGCATCTGATCGGCTTTGAAGGGGGGCCGGGTCATCAGAATGTTGAACCCCACGGGCTTTATGAAGAGGCTCTGAAAACCGTTAACCGTTGGGATCATATTGCCGGTAATGTGGGCGATGTCTGGGATCAGCTTCTGGGCGACGGTTATCAGCTTTGGGGGGCGATTGCCAGTTCGGATTTTCATGATCTTGAATTTGATTATGCGCCGTGCACCTTTTCACGCACCCATGTACAGGTTCGTGAACGCAGCCATGAAGCTGTGCTAGAAGCGCTTCGCGCCGGTACATTCTGGGCGGATCACGGGCGTATTTTAAACCGGCTTAATTTTAACGCCAATGTGGCGGGTATAAACGAACCGCTTTATCCCGGCGGTGTCGCCCAACTTGGTGAAGACAAACAAATAACCCTGAATGTGGATGTGCAGCGCGGCGCCGGATCATTTGGAAAACCGCTTAATGTGGATTTTATCAGCAACTGCGCCAACGGGCGCGCCACCGTGATCGGAAGTGCCACACTTACAGAAAATGAATATAATACAACACTTGATCTTACCGCCCGCGCGACAGGAACAGATCGGGACAGTTGCTATGTCCGTACCGTGGTTACACAGGATGACGGCATTGATCCCAAAGTCGCCATGACAAACCATATCAGGTTTATTCTATAAAAAAGGGCGTGCCACATGACACGCCCTCCTTAA
>JAUILB010000194.1 GCA_030432815.1 Alphaproteobacteria bacterium
TTCTAAAAGTAACGGTTGCAGACGATCTTTTGCGTTTATTATGCTTTCTTTGCTAGCAAGTTGATCTTTTTCTTCTTTGTCTCTTTTAGTTTTTGCATTGCTTGGAGCGATTGACCTTTCTTTTTTCTCAACCGGTGGTGTATCAGGGTTAGCTGCACTTAAAAGATCATTCAGTAAAACCGTGTTCAGGTCACGTCGTTCCAGATCGTTGAGTTGTAAACGATTTTTTCCTGAAACTTCCCGTACAAGGTCATCTATTATAGCAACTAGATCCGTACGCGGCATTTCCAGAACTTTTTTTCCTTCCAGTTTGGTAGCGAGTAAAGGTTCAACCATTTCATAAATTTTATCCACCAGATTTGCATCTGATGTCATAAATTTGGTTTCAACCATATGATCCGTAGCTCTCCTGCCTTCTTTCTTTGCAGATGCAGGTGAGCCTTCCTTACCGGTTTTCACGGGTGATTTTGATATTAATTTTCGTCCAAATGCTGGTTTCATTTTAACTAATCTACTGTGTTACGGATTACAATTTTCCTGATTATTAACTCTTGGATAGGCCAATTTTCTTTAAAAACCCTGACTTCTTCTTTTCAGCGGTGCCACCCGCTATAGAGTCACATATGTCATGTATCTGTTTTGCAATTTTGCTGTGCTTTGCAGATTGAGCAAGGATTTTACCGCTTTTGGCTACCTGTATCATTAATTTGCTATCATTGGGAATTTCCCAATCGATTGGCTGTTCTATTGTTGCTTCAAAGTCTTTCCTGTTTACTTCGGCCATTTGTGGGCCGTTTGATTTATTCACAAGCACTCTGACTTTAGTCTGCGGTGCAACTGACTTACAAAATGCAATAAAGCGAACTACATCGCGTGTGGCTGAAAGGGTATAATCAGAAACCAAGATAACTTCGTCTGTTTCACTAATTAGCATTGGATAATCAGTGATCAAAGAGCGAGGCAAATCCAGGATAACATTTTTGAAGTTTGATTTCATTTCAACCAGCAGATGATTTAGTGCCGCAGGATCTGTATAAGAGGGATCAGTCAATGGCGCCTCAGAACCAAGAATTGATAAATTCTCACTTTCCTTAATTGTTGCACGTTCTATAAATAATCCATCAACTCTACTTGGATTTTCCAATGCATCAACGAGGCCCCGACCGGGTTCAAGATCAAAAGTAAGTGCCCCGGTTCCAAAATACATATCAAGATCAACAAGAGCAGTTTTCTGCTTATATTCATTTGCCAGTATCCATGCCGTATTGGTTGCCAACATACTTGCACCTACGCCGCCACGCACGCCAATAAAGGAAATGATTTTTTCCTTATTAACTTCTTCAACTACCTGAGGAGCCTCGGTAGGGGCGCGCAATGTAAGCTCGGCCGACAAAATTGCTTCACGAAGCTGATCGGTCGTAACGGGCTTAACCAGATAATCCTGTACTCCGCTTGCGATCATATTGCGATAAAAGCTTACATCATTTAGCTTGCCAATGGTGATAACCATTGTGCCGGGTTCACAAACTTCGGCTAGCGCATTAATATCTTCTTCTGGATCAATAGAATTTGATAAATCAACCAGCAAAAATTGTGGAGAACCGATAGTTGCCAATGTACGTATAGCGCTCTCGATACCACCATTTTTAATTAAATTATTGTCCCATTCCCGCTCCGCAAGAATTGGTAATAATTGCTGGTTTGTTTCTTCATCACAAAGATAAGCGCCAAATTGCTGACCTGCGCCTGAATTGGGATTTATAGTCATTAGTTTTTCCACACTCATATTCTTTATTTACCCCTAGTTACCCGTGTTTCCTGTTGTAGATGCTGTTTCAACAACCACAGTTCGGCTACGGTATCTTTCCACTGCGCCGGCAGAGCGTTCAGCGCTTGCTGGTGCACCTTCAGCACCTATGATCAAATCTCTTGGATTTGCAACCATAAGGCCAAGATTGGCCTGATTGGCACAACCAAGATTGTTTAATGGTGCATTTTCATAGTTTGGATAGGATTTTTGTGACCAATCACCGCAATCAGGTGTGGAAACAACATATTTGGAAATCAGCAGACGTCCTGTGCCAGCTGTTGGCTCCATACCGTAGGGCGTAATTGCTTCTGACATATATAGTCCGCTCTCTTTAAGCAGATTAGATATATATACTAAGCGCTGCTTATCCAGTTCTGAAAGATTTCCATTTCTGTCGAGCGGAAAATCCATGCTGAACTCATCGCCATATGTGACATCAGCAGTATTCAGAAAATTATTCAGTTTAACTATTTCTCTTCCATCCAGCTCAACCTGATTTTGTGGGAACTGAATGTTAAACGGTATGCGAACTAGTTCTACTTCATTGCGGTTTTGTTGTTCTATCCCGGTATACTGTGTCATGTTTCCTGCACAACCTGCTGTCAATGTCAGGCACGTTGCACCGATAAAAACCGACTTTAAAAAAGTGGGGAATGATACGTTCATGTTTTTCTTATTAGTCATTTATTCTCTCCTATTCCAACATAAAGCCGGCGGCGCCATTGAGCTTCCTGCCGTTCGCAGCCTGAACAGGTTGCGGAACTAGTGGCGGTGTACTGGCATAAGATTGTCCTTCCAGATATCTTTCTTTATCATTTGGATATCTGAAGTTATCAGTTGGAAGGCGCATTTGGTCTTCTGTATTTGGTTCAACAATATAAGGTGTTACAATCACGACTAGTTCAGACTCCTGGCGTGTGAACTGACTGGAGCGGAATAATGTACCAATCACAGGAATATCAGCTAACCAGGGAAACTTGGTAAGGTCATGGACGCCATTATTCTGAATAAGACCTGCAACAGCAAAACTTTGACCTGATCCAAGTTCTACAGTTGTTTCAACGCGTCTTGTGCTTAGTGCGGGAATGTTTAACCCTTCAACAGTTATAGCACCTGAAGATGTGATCTGGCTTACTTCCGGTCTTAGATGAATATTAATGCGGCCACTATCTAAAACAACTGGTGTAAAGTTTAATGCCACACCAAATTCTTTGTACTGAATAGAGATGCCATCTCTCTGAAAGATAGGAACAGGGTATTCACCACCGGCAAGAAAACTCGCTGTTTCACCGGAAAGCGTTGTAAGATTAGGTTCTGCCAGAACAGAAATTACCCCTTCCTCTTCCATTGCGTCTATAAGAAAGTTAACATCAAGATTACCTATCGGGATACCTCCAAAAAGACTATCTCCGTCCGATAACCAGTTTCGTTGCGGTACGGTTGGATCAAACGGGCTTGGTGTAACGCTAAAAAAGTCCGTTCCCTGAGAAATGCCAAGAAGTGTTCCGCCTGAAGTTGAAAGGATACTTTCCCAGTTAAAGCCTAGCTGTTTCATGGTTTCACGACCGATTTCAGCGATCCGGACACGTAAATTTACCTGAACGGGCGTTGCGATATTTAATTTATTGACGATTGTACTTTCTTCACCAATAAATTCGGCGGCCATGCGTCTTGCTTCTTCGGCTTGTTCTGGATTATCTACATGACCTGTTAATATAAGAATGCCTTCATAGGATTCGACATTGATGCGTGTATCGGGCATCACTGTTTTAAGGGCAGCTTCAAAGTTACCAAGGTTGTGATTAACTGAGACTTCACCGTCGAATACGATTTCATCATCTTCGGATATCGCATAAACACTTGTCTGCCCCTGCCTTTTGCCAAAAATATATGCAAGAGTAGGGGATTTTACCTGTACATCGGCGATTGTAGGATCAGCAACAAATACGTTATTTACCGGCTTTGAAAAACGAACAAGAGTTCCCTTGCTTACCTCAATATTAATATGGTCTTTCGCATTTACAATATCAGGCAATGCGAAGGTAATCATTATGGTAATCACAAAAGCAAAAATGCATTGTTGTACCTTATTTAAGATGGCTTTCCGTGTGTTATAATAGTTTGTCATAAACTGTCCCTAACGCTATTTATTTGATGGATCTGTGAAAACCAGATCTTCTGTTTCATTGGCACGTACTATTTTAACCGGGCGCTTTTTCGATGTGCCTGTGCCTGTGCCTTTTTGTTCTGCGACAACTTTGCTGACTTCATCTGCATAAGTAACCTGACTGGTTGAGCCATTAAGGGTTTTGGTTATATTATCCGTATCGGCCATTTGTGTTTCAACTGCCAGACTTCTGAGTGCCAGTGAAAGTTCACCCATTCTGGACATAAGAGCAATTTTTTCGGCTTGTTTTGGCAGGACTTCAAAAGTCGCAATCTTACCGATGGCGGGTGTATTGGTTTCATTTGACATTTGTGTATCTATCGCAAGTACACGAATATCTTCGAGAACAGTTTCTGTTGCCTGTATCATGGTCGGGTCATTAGCACCAACTTCAAGTTCCTGAACTTCATGCGTTAGAAGGATATCAACGGTATCACCTGGGAAGATAAAACCTGACAGGCCTGTCCGTGGACTGATGCTGATTGATACCGCCCTGTAACCAGGTTTAAGCACTGCGGCCATAAAACCTCTTGTTCCTGGCTTTACGACACGACCGTTTACGATCGGTTCACCTGCTGCAATCGGTAATTTGGCAACGGCTCCCAAAAATGATTCTATTTGGGCTTCTGACGAATCGTTCTGATCTTTTTTTGTATAATGTTCATTAATATTATCTCCGGGCCAGGACTGCCATTCCAGGTCTTCTCTCTTAATGAAATAACCAGTATGGATGTCTTTGTTGGCGACCAACACCTGTACATCCGATGCAACCTGCTGCACTATGGTTGTCTGTTGGACTTCAGGCGTAGAAACCAGACTCCGTGCTAAAAATGCAGTAATGCCAGCAATTACGATTGCTGCTGTTATAAGAATGATACTTCTTGTATTAATCATATCTTTTATCCTGTTAAGGCCTAATTTAGGGCCTGATAAAGTTGAAACGCTACATAGAGCCCGCCAACTGAAATTCCTATTCCGTAGGGAATGTTATTTTCTTTATTCACCAATTCTGATGACTCTGACATAGAAAGGTTTATATTTTCTGAAGATTTTTGACTAGAAAGGTAACTTTTTAAATATCTACAACATATTGTTAAGATTGCGACAATTCCGCCGCATAAAGTGGTTATCAAAATGAATTCTATTGCATATGCTGGCCCGGCCCAGAGCAAAACGGCTGGGATCAGTTTAACGTCGCCACCACCGATAAAACCGTAAGCAAATAATAAAAGTAAGATTAAAAAGACTATGATAGCTATGGCAAAAGAATAACCTAAATATGACCAGCTTGGTGGTGTACCGATCATAAATAATACTGAAATAAAAATCAGATATAGACCGGCGACACTTAGGCAGAGCCTGTTGGATAAAATAAAGCTTTTAAAATCAGAAACCGCAGCCCAGATCATGGCTGCTGCAAATAAAAAAAGAATGAAGTTAATGATCACGTTGATATCCAGCTGAAATAATATTTATTAATGCTGGAGCGATAATAAGTCGGGGATATTAAGATCGGGTAAATTGACTTACTTGATATATTATAAATAATACGAACCTGATTTTGCTTTTTATTAATGTTCGCATTAAATCTAAACCTGATACTTACGGTGTTGTTCTTACAGAATTTATACTGCTACTTACGGTATCAAGAGTACCATCTACAGTTTCGCCAAATGAAAGTAGAACAGTCGTAATTGCAAGGGCGATGATAGAGATGATCAGGCCATATTCAACAAGAGTGGCGCCAGTTTCATTTTTGATTAATGATTTTACTTTTTTCATCCCAGTCCCTAATT
>JAUILB010000195.1 GCA_030432815.1 Alphaproteobacteria bacterium
GGTTTTTAAAAATGCTTTTACAAAACCTGCGGGATGGGCAAATAAAATATGTATAACGGCACCAATTAGCAAAATTTTTGAACCACCTAGAATAAACCTTGTTTTTTTATGCTCTTCGATATCCCCAGGATCAACCAGCTCATTTAAAAGGGAGCGGACAGAATAACGCGCAATATCAAGATTCAGTTTTTCCAAAGCCTGAATTTCACGACGAATGAAACTGTGACTTACGCTTGGATACTGATTAACAAGATAGGCGATTTTCATAAATGAATATTCCTGCTGGGTATTATTTTTTGCTTATTCTATGGTTTAGGCAGAACGATATCAATATGCCATTTGGTTAAAGGTTATGTTAGTCCCTGACTTCATCGGAAGCTGCATTTTTTTCTTTAATATTGATGATGATGGGTCTTGATTTCCACCAATATATCATTTCAACAAGGTGTTTGGCCCACCAATCCACCTGCGCTGTGAATTTAAGATGAAATTTTGCAAGCCAAAGAAGCGTTCGTCCGCGGCGCGTAAACAACTCTTTGTAAAGTTCCATACTTTTCTTTGACTTAAATTCAGTTTTCAGCAGTTCTTTCAAAGAGTTATACTTGTTGCTATTATTATATTTTCCTATTTTCTTAGCATTCAGGGGTAATTTCCCGCTACCATGGTACGCGGCGAGTTTTGGCCAGTATTTTTCAAGTACACGTGCCTGTAGCACGTAAAGTTCCCCCTTTGGTGTCGAATAATTCAGCATTGTTTCAATATAATCAAGATCGTAATAGGGACAGAAAATAAGCTGACCGGGTAATGCCTGTTGCTGCGCCCAAAGGGCAGTACCACTTCGCGATTGCCAAATACAGTAACTTACCAGATCTTTATTAATGCCGTCTTCCTGTTCATTATGAAGTTTTTTAAACTTTGAATAAACCTGCCCATATGGGGGAAAGGCTTCCGGGTTTAGAAAGTCCGGCAGTTTTGATGCCATAAGTTTGTCAGGATGATAGACGAAATTCCAGCCATAAAACCCAAACACGTCGCCGCCCAGGCCATCATAAATGCTTATTTTTTTTCCGCGGAAGTAATTAAAAACGCGTACAGACCAGGTATGATAATCGGTTTGCGCATCCATCGAAAAAATGCGCTGAATATTATATTTATGCCATTCTTCAGGAGTAGGTATTTTGAAGCGTTTATTTGGAAACCCGTAATCCTGCGACATCATGGGTGCATAGGTTCCATCAACATCTTCGCCGCCGCCGGTTGGCATTTGTACAGTAAAGGTTTCCAGATTAGATTTACCGTCACTTAAATGCGCAAAAATACGTCTGCTATCAAAACCACTTGAAAAGGGAAGTTTGACATCCCCATATTCAATTTTCCTGCACCGTGACATGGCAAGTTTGAATGTATCTTCACATGCCTGCAGTGCCGCATCATTAACCGGTAATTCGCCCTTGGCAAGGGCATTATAGTCATACCATGTTTCAACTTTTGAACCGCTTTTATCAAACGTCATGACAGAAGCGGGGGGCACTTGTCTTATTTCCTTGGAAAGGGTTTCATCACCGGGGATATAACCCGTCATCATGCGCAGTATCCATGATGTCATGTCTTTTTCATCATTTTCGAGTGAAAGAAGGGCGGGTGTGGATGAAAAGAAAACGGTTTCTCCAACTTTCCGGTAATAAATGGGGCCAACGCCAAAAATATCACTGACAAATGAAAGCGATTTGCCATCGTTACTTATGATGGTGGCGCCAAATATTCCATTATGTCGTCTGACGAACGGTAAATTCCAGTATTGTTGCACTTTTTCTTTATCCGAATAGGAATGGATGCCGGCTTCCGAAAGATAGCCGCGAAAAGCAATTAATGCTGGAACAGGATCTGCAGGGTCACATGATGCGAATAAAAGCCCATCCGTAATATCAACACCGTTTCTTAGCGCAAACCAGTTATCACCTTTTTCAATCTGTAAATTGTCGGGTCGGTTGTTTATTTCAACTGCAATCGGATCAGGTGACCAGCAGCCAAAATAATATTCCTTACCGCCGCACTGATCTTCGATATAATGGTTCAGCTTTTTCAGATCAAATTTAAAACTGTTAGTCATTTATCCCCGTAAATTATAATTACGTCCGCTGTCTTATTTTTGTATATTATCATTCTATGGAAATGACTTTACGATGAAAATGTTTATAAATCCTTTTTTTATTTGAAGTATTTACCATATTCTGATGCCATAGTTTATATGTTTTGAAAAATGGTTTGGTTTAATAATTTTTCCACCCTTTGTTAAGCATTTGACCTTATTGTCTGTTTCATAAATTAAATTCAGGTATGCCTTATTTTATAAAAGCATTTTAAAACGAGCAGAGAGAAATGATCGAAGAAAACATTGATGAAATGAGCGAAGACACCATTGATGAAGAAAAAATAAAATATCATTTAAGGGACCTTAAAACTGCTTTAAACAAAAAGGGTGAGGACCATTTGCTTCCCGATCTTTTACCGACTGATCAAACTATCGTTGATATAGGGTGTGGTTTGGGACAATCCTTTCTTGTGCTTGGTTGTACGGATAGGGATTGTATCGGCGTTGATGTTCACGGTGCTTCAATAGCATATGGCAAGGAAAAATTCGGCGATAAAATCAGGTTTCATCATACGGATGCCAGTAATATTCCGGAACCAGATGGCACAGTAGATTTAATTTATGCTTGTGTATCAATACCTTATACGAATATTCCGCGGGTTATTAAAGAAATAAAACGCCTGCTGAAAGTAAAAGGTCGCGTGTGGATGACACTCCATTCCAGGGATTATGCAAGAGAGCAGTTAAGCATTGCCATCCATAATAGAAGGATCAAGGATTTTATTCATAAAATTTACCTGATTATGAATGGCTACCTGCTTAAATGGTTTGGGTTTTTAATTCCTTGGCTTAACGGAGACTATGAAAGCTGGCAGGATGCAGACACAATGATCCGCTTGCTTACAAAAAACGGATTTGACGCGTCACAGTCAATCCAGAAAGACCATTTGGTGATCACAGGTGTTCTTAAATCCAAAGAATAAACGAGTAGGGGTATTAAAGTGGCTCCCCGAGCAGGACTCGAACCTGCGACAAATAGATTAACAGTCTACTGCTCTACCAACTGAGCTATCGGGGATCATTGATCACTTATCTTCAGCGAATGCTGATTTGGTTGGCATCTTATACAGCCACTTTTTTAGCTTGCCAATAGAAAAATTCATTTTTTTGTTATATTTGGGGCTAACTATAGCTATTCGGATTTAGCTGCGTATGCGCTTGAGAGTATAGCATCAGAAAAAGTTAAAATTCACAATTTTGTTAACCTATTTTTTGCGACTTCCTGATAGGGTCTCATCGTTAAATTTCGTGAGGGAAATTTTCAGTTTTATGTCAATAGCTAATCATGAGTATACAGCATAGATGTTGAAGTTCGTCAGTAATTTTTTTAAGTCTGAAACAAAACAAACAAGACGCAAAAGCAGATCCTTCCAAAAAAACGATGCACGTACAAAAATCGTCAAAGCAGCGTCTACACTCATGCCGGAAGACGGCATTGCCGGGAAGGGGCTTTTCTGGGGGCGATATCCGCATTATCCTGAAATGGGAACTGTATATCGTTCCCTTCTTCAACGCCTGAAAATTGATAACCAACGTTCCATCAAAGTGTTGAATCCGGCGTGTGGCACAGATATGTGTACGATCGCCGGCGGTAGCGGACCTCTTATTGATTATATTTGCGATGATGAAATTGCCACCCTGATTGATAAAAATGTTACAAAAATGGGTCTTGGAAGTAAAATTGACCGAGTGTTGAAAAGTAATGCGTCAGCTGCAAACAGACAGTATTCAGCTCACATTATGTCATTTTACCCCAAAGTGGTTGATGATGCAGCGCTGGATTGGGATTTTTTGGGAGATACAACCATACCAGGCGGATATGTGATCATTCCAAAAATTATTGAAGGTACAGGCAATTTTAAAAAACCCAAGCCGTCTGAAAAGATTTCAGATAATAATGAATTTTATTTTTATAATATGATCGACCACACGGATCATTGGAAAGCGGAAATAGAAAAACGCTTTCTATCTATTCAGAACAGTGACCCGGAAAATTTTAATAATGTTAGCAGGCCGGTAATTTCTGCGTTTAAAAAAGAAGTGACTGAATGCGTGCTTATGCTCCAGAAATTAAAAACCCACAATACCAAAATTATGTCAGTTATCTACAGACATGATGATATTGAGTAGGGATTTTATCAGCTTTAAACACCGCTTTTGAAATGCTGTCTTCGTGTGGTTTCAAGATCATCGCTTGCGGCTTTTTCTAATAATCAACCTTTTCTATGGTCTTCTGCCACTTTTAAACAGATATAATGCTGGTGAGTATACTTGTAACCTCGAAAATGATTTACCAAGAAACCCGCAGTCTGTCATGTGTATAGTGCCCATGGAATTAGAAATAATGCAAGTATATGTAAATTTTAAAAAGAACATAATAAGAACATTGACAAGAATATTCAATTGATGCAAGCTATTGGCATGGGTGAAATTCTTAATAAACGCTCATGCTTTTTCATTGGGGCACACATTGGGGTACACATTAAAATAAATAGGCGCCCAGAATGAATGAGGAAGAATATTACAAAAATCTTGTAGAACAACATCAGACTTACCATGCAATGCCGTTTGCGCCGTGGCAAACAGATTTGCTGTATTATGCAACGGTAAATTACAATCTTAAGAGACTTAATAATCTGGCAATTGAATGTTGGGAAAGGGATGTTTCCGAGGGAATTTTGATATGTTTAAATGAACTCAAAAAATTCGACGATAGGATTAACATGATAGCAGAAACGATCATGAAAGATTTAAAAATAGAAAATCCTGTCATACGAAGGGAAAAAGTGCTTGATGGCGTCCATTTGGTATTTAGGAGATTTAGATAATTTTCACGCATTAGCCTCATTAAATCTCATTTCTGCAGAATTCCAATTGATATAATCGAAAAATTTATCAATATAGGCAGCTTTATTATTCTGATAATCCAGATAATAGCTGTGTTCATACATATCCAGAGCAATAATTGGCACAGCATTCCAGAAAACACCGTTTGAATGGCTGTCCGAAACAACATTATAAAGTTTTCCGCTTATTTTATGCAGACACAGCACAGCCCAGCCGTTGGCCGTGGCGGATGCGGCGGCAAAATCATTCTGCCATTTATCAAGTGATCCAAAGCGCTGATCCAGTGCTTTACGAAGAGACATACCGGGATCAGAATTTTCGGCGGTCATACCGTCAAAGAAAACTTCATGGAGCAGGGCACTGTCACCCTTATCCGTGCGGGCACGCTGCATAGTGGCGTAGGCATTGGCATCCTTAATACCGTTTGAGGTCATTTCATCAATTTGACGGTCAAGTGCAAGATGGCCGTTTAATGCACCGCCATAATGTTTTTCATAATGCGGGGCAATTTGCGCTGCAGATAGAAAACCGGGAAGTTCCGTATAACGCATTGGTTTCATTTTTCCAGTCTTAAGACCGCTCATAGCATCTATAGATGTTATCTGTGCTTTTGAACTTGTGGGGATGGTTAATGTAGAAGCGGCTGTTGCGGCAGCAACGGTTAAAAATTTCCGTTTGTTGATCTTCTGAATAATTTGCGAGTTCATAATAATAATCCTGCGGTTTGAATATAGGGCATGGATAGCAGTATATAATAAGTAGGAATAA
>JAUILB010000196.1 GCA_030432815.1 Alphaproteobacteria bacterium
TTGTTGTATCGGTACGTGATGATGATCCCACAAAATTTTCTTTTGTTGGGGATAGCGCAAGTGGCGCAACCGTGCTTTCGACAGGAAAGCTTACAGCCGTGCGCCGTATTTCAACAGCGGCAGGAACCGGCGAATCCATTCCTACAATAATTGAAGCGGCAAAGGAAAAAGGGTTTAATACGGGGCTTGTCACCACGGCGACCATCACCGACGCATCCCCTGCGGCATTCGGGTCACATGTGCAAAACCGCTATTGCATGAAGGCGGGTGATGCACCCTGCCGTGAAGATGAAAAACCGATTATAGATCAATATCTTGAACTTGGAATTGATGTGCTCCTCGGGGGTGGGCAGAACCTGTTGCCTGCGGCTTATGGTGACGGAACAATTGAAGATTTTGCCACCAATCAGGGGTATATGATTGTGAGGGAAAGACAAACATTGCAAAACGGTGACTTAAGCGCAAAAGAAGATAATTTCTGGGGTGTTTTTGCACCATATCATCTTGAACGAGAGTGGCAGGGAAAGGACGGAAAGTGGGCGGAAATTCTTCCTGTTGATGAGAACGGGCTCATCATTTTTCCCAAAGCCGAACGCTGCGAAGCAAACCCGGCATTTGACGGTATGCCGACACTTGAACAGATGACTGATCGGGCACTGCGGGAACTAAGTACAAAACAGAATGATCAGGGCTTCTTTCTGATGATTGAAGGCGCTTCGATTGATAAAGCGGCCCATGATGCTGACCCATGTGGCTCAATGGGGGAAATGCTTGCCTTTGACCGCACCATTAAAATGGTTATGGAATATGCAGCACAAACACCGGATACGGTTGTTATTGTAACGGCGGATCATGGTGGTGCGACCCAAAATATTCATCATCCATATTATTATGGGGACCGCACTGCAGATGAAGTGCCGGGGTTATATAAATTGTTACTCAGCAAAGGCGGGCACGAAATGGTGGCTTATTATGGGGGCAATCGGGAACCGGATCAGCCCCACACGGGTATCAATGTACCTGTATTTTCCTATGGTTTACCGGAAGATATGATGTTCAAAGGTACAATCAGACAAACGGATATTCACGGTGTAATTGAAAAATATCTTTTCAATTAGTTATTTTTCAATTGCCTTTGGGCGGTGATTTTCATCAAGCGCAACATATATGAAATCGCCTTCGGTAACCATTGTTTCCTTTTCGGTTTCCCGACTGACCACGGTAACTTCAATATGGATGGTAAGTGACGTTGTTCCGGTTTTTGTGATATCCGTATAGACGCTCATCCAGTCGCCCACGTTTATTGGTGCGTGGAATTTCATTGCTTCTATGGCAACCGTTGCAACCGGGCCGCCGACCCGTCGGATTGCTTCGACACCACCGGCACTATCCATTTGCGATAAAATCCAGCCACCAAATATATGGCCATTTGAATTGATATTACTGTGTTTTGGTAATGTGCGAATTGTCGGTTGGCGATTATATATCTTTTCCATGATGCTCTCAATTTGATAAAAACTGAGCACCATTATGCCGCAAATATACTTGAATTTCGAGCGAATTAATCCAGTCTGGATTTATAGGGCTGTGTTTCAATCAGACCGGATATTTTATCGGCTTCTACGGCGCGTGAGAAATAATAACCCTGTCCATAATGGCATCCCAATGCTTTTAATTGTTTAAGTTGCGGGGCAGTTTCGATGCCTTCAGCAATAATCGTCATGCCAAGAGATTTTGCAAGGTTGATGATAACTTTGATGATATTGACCCCTTCATCACTATTATCCAGTTTGCTGACGAACGTACGGTCAAGTTTTATTGTATCGGCGGGAATGCGGCTAAGATAGGAAAGGGATGAATAACCGGTACCAAAGTCATCTACGGCAAGGGAAATACCATGGGTTTTAAGATCAAGCAGAATATTTCTTGCGATATCGGAATTTTCCATAATGGTGTTTTCCGTTAATTCAAGCTTCAGGTTACTACCATTAAGCCCACTTTTAAAAAGTGCATCACGTGTCAGTGCAGCAATGTTACCAAGCATAATGTGGCTGCTTGATACATTGACGGCCATAAATAATGAACTGGCCAGCGGGTTTTCCTCAATACATTGCTTTAACTGCATACATGCAGAATTTAGCGCCCATTCCCCAAGAGGAATGATTAGTCCTGCTTCTTCGGCAAGTTTAATAAATTCCAGTGGTGAGATACTGCCCCTGGACGAATTTTGCCATCTGGCAAGTGCTTCGAACCCGGCAATTATACCGCTTTGAAGATTAATCACGGGCTGGTAATGAAGTTCCAGTGCATCTTTTTCAAGGGCTTCCCGAAATTCTGTTTCCATGCGTAATTTATTAATGGCCTGTGTTTTTAAATCCTGATTAAAAATAACCGTTTTGTTATTGCCAAGGTTATTATTCTGGGTCATCGCGGAATGAGCATCCTGCATCAATTTTTGAATTTTTGTTGAAGATGTTTTTCCAATTGCGATGCCGATTGAAACGGATAATTTAAGGTCACTATCTTCTAATATTGATTTGGTTTCAAAACGGTGATGAATTGAATCGGCAAGCGTTGTTGCTTCATATTTTAAATTATCAAAAAACTCGTCAGATATATAGATGATAAATTTATCGTTGGTAAAGCGCGCTACGAGCGCTTTTTTGTGGACGATTTCTTTTAAAATGTTTGCCACAGCCCGAATGACCCGATCACCAAATTCATAGCCGTAACATTCATTGATGCGTTGAATTTTATTTATATTTATGAATAGAACTGCACCTTCAAATCCCTGTCGCCCGCCAAATCCATTTGCCGTTTTTTCAATTCGTTTAAAATCGTCTTCCAGAGTTTCGAAAAATTTGAATCTGTTAGGTAACCCGGTTAAGGCATCTGAATAGTTATATTTACCTATCTCAATTTCCAGATTTTCCATATCATCATAATCACTGGTTGTGATTGTAATTTGGGCTATATTACCTTCCCGGTCTTTAAGGGGAATAATTTTGCACAGTAAATTAAATGGTTTTTCCTGGTTGAAAAACTGCCAGACGAATGCCATTGGCGTTTTTAAAGATAATGATTTTACAAGATGTCGTTGCAACTGGTCATCTGTGTCGTGATCACCCCATTTAAGTGTGTCGATATGAGAGCCAATCGGATTTTTTTCATCAGGTTTAATGAAGCCTATAAATACATCGTTTGCGGAAATAAGACGGAAACTTTCATCACCCTCAACTGTTACGATTGCGATGCCATCATTAACGGGCGTTGAGACATCAAATGATTTTGATTGAGATATTAATGTCGGTTTTTCACTTCTAAACAAAAATGCAGAAGGATTTGCCTGACCTGTCATAAAATTGCTGCCCTAATAACGGTTTACTTAAAAAGCAAAGGGATATCTGATTACCCTCTGCTTACTTAATGTGCGCCTATTAAGTAAAAATTTGGTAAAAACAGGGCTTTAAATATAAATATTTTTTAAAGATTACCTATTAGCTGCAACCGCTTGTTGAACCACAGGTGTCGCATTTCAGGCATGTACCATTTCGTACCATGGTGAAATTACCGCATTCGCTGCAACCATCACCTTCATAACCTTTCATTTTTGCCTCGCTTATCCGTTCCGCTTTGCCAGTGCTTTCTAGGAAGGTCGTTTCAGTAATATTTTCGGCACCGACAGCAATCTGTCCCTGTTCACTTAACGCAAGGGATCTTGTTTCCTTCGTTTCAATGCTTTCCTGCTTTAAGACATAAAGATTACTTTTCCGGACATATCCTGTGCTTGTAAGGCCAATGACCCGGTTCAAGGCAGTATCGGTTTTTGCGATAAATTGTTCAGAAGGTATATTCTCAATGCCGGACCCGACGGAGTCAGGCATCAAATCTTCCGGTACAACATGGGCTAGGTCTGTTCGCCCAAGATAAGATACTGCAAGTTCCCTGAAGATATAATCAAGCACTGATGTTGCCATCTTGATCGCGTCATTACCCGTTACCTGCCCGGAAGGTTCAAAGCGGGTAAAGGTAAAGGCATCAACATATTCATCAAGCGGCACGCCGTATTGAAGGCCGATGGACAGGGCAATTGCAAAATTATTCATAAGGCTGCGAAAAGCCGCACCTTCCTTATGCATATCAATGAAAATTTCGCCAAGAGTGCCGTCATCATATTCACCGCTTCGCAAATATACCTTATGACCACCAACGCTGGCTTTTTGTGTGTATCCTTTGCGTCTTGTAGGCAGCTTTCTGCGTCTCGCGACGTTAGATTTTTCCGAGACTATATTGTCAATAATATGCTCTGCTACCGCTTTTGTTTTTTCAAGAAGCGGCAGGGCTTCAATTTCTTCTTCTTCCAAAATGACAGCGTTTAATGGCTGGCTTAATTTGGAACTGTCGCGGTAAAGTGCATTTGCCTTTAGACCAAGCCGCCAGGATAAATTATAGGCTTCCATACAGTCTTCAACCGTTGCAGACGCCGGCATATTGATGGTCTTCGAAATGGCGCCTGAAATGAAGGGTTGTGCGGCGGCCATCATATACAGGTGGCTTTTTGCATTCAGGAACCGTTTTCCTTTTTTCCCACATGGGTTTGCACAATCGAAAACAGGCAAATGTTCTTCTTTTAAATGCGGCGCCCCTTCAAGGGTAAATGTTCCGGCGCAATGTTCATTTGCTGCTTCGATATGCTCTTTGGTAAAACCAAGTTCCTTTAACATGTTAAACCCGGGATCACTTATCTGATCACCAGTAAATCCAAGCACTTCAGTACAGAAGTCATTACCTAACGTCCAACGGTTAAAGGCAAATGTAATATCAAACGCACCTTCAATTGCGGCTTCAATCTGGTCGATCTGTGCTGTTGCAAATCCCTTGGCCTTTAAAGTTTCATGGTTAATGAATGGTGCGCGCTTCAAATTTCCGTGACCGACAGCATAGCTTGAAATTTCACCTATCTGTTTGGGGGTATAACCAAGTGTTTTTAGTGCTTCGGGCACCATACGGTTAATGATTTTAAAATATCCCCCACCGGCCAGTTTCTTGAATTTGACCAGTGCGAAATCGGGTTCAATACCCGTGGTATCGCAATCCATCACAAGACCGATTGTGCCGGTCGGTGCAATTACGGTAGTTTGGGCGTTTCTGAACCCGTGCTTTTCACCGATAGCAAGGGCAATATCCCAAGCACGACCGGCAGCGGTTGAAATATTTTTGAAAGGGCAATTGTCAATATCAAGTGGTGCCGGCGGTGTGTGTAGCCCGCGGTAATAGGATTTGCCCCATGCTGCGGTTCTGTGGTTGTGGATTACCTGTAACATTGGGGACCGGTTTTGATGATATTTTGGAAATGCGCCAAGTTCAGATGCCATTTCAGCGGAGGTTTTATAAGCGATCCCGGTCATTAATGCACTGATGGCGCCACAAAGAGCACGCCCTTCATCACTGTCATAGGAATAACCGCAAGACATAATCAATGCACCGATATTGGCAAAGCCAAGACCAAGTGTTCTAAAATCATAGCTCCGCTGGGCGATTTCCTTGGACGGAAACTGTGCCATTAATACCGATATTTCAAGTACTACTGTCCAGATACGCGTCGCGTGTTCAAAGCTTTCAACATCGAATTCACCATCAACAGTTCTGAATTTCATCAAATTAAGTGATGCAAGATTACATGCTGTATCATCCAGGAACATATATTCAGAACATGGGTTTGATGCTTT
>JAUILB010000197.1 GCA_030432815.1 Alphaproteobacteria bacterium
TGCCATCATTTGTTTTGTATTTTCTCAAGTGGTAATGGTAACAAACAGCCTTGCAACAGATACTGTTAATCCCTCCCTTTATGCAGGGAAGGAATATAGACTTATCGGCCCTTGGCGTGGTGGGCGGGCAGTCGCCGTATCCGGTGTGATTGGAGATCCGTTAACATATTATATGGGCGCAACGGGTGGTGGTGTCTGGAAAACGACGAATGCAGGCGTTAGCTGGTTTAATGTATCTGATGGTTTTTTCGGCGTCGGCACCATAGGTTCAATAGCTGTATCCCAATCCGACCCGAACATTGTATATGTAGGCACCGGTGAAGGGCCAATTCGCGGCGTTACGACAGCAAGCGGCGATGGCATTTATAAATCCACAGACGCTGGTAAAACATGGACCCATATCGGACTTCCTAAAGCAGGACAAATTCCAAAAATCCGCATTCATCCAACTAATCCTGATGTTGCCTATGTTGCGGCTCAGGGAAATATATGGGGCCCTAATGAAGAACGCGGTATTTACCGCACTACAGATGGCGGCGATACCTGGGAACATGTTCTAAAAATTGACCCGCAGGTAGGCGGCGGTGATCTTGCAATGGATCCTACAAATCCGCGTATCCTCTATGCCGCCATGTGGGAAAATGGACGTAAGCCTTGGTATATCCTTTCTGGCGGTGAAAAAGGTGGTATCTGGAAAACAACCGATGGCGGGGATAACTGGGAAAAACTTGAAGGCGGACTTCCGACTAAAATCGGTAAAGTAGGCATTGATGTTGCAGCCTCCAATCCGGATCGCGTTTACGCTGTCGTTGAAGGTGATATGTACACTGATGACGGTGGTGTGTACCGTAGTGAGGATGGCGGTAAATCATGGCGTAATATAAATCCAAATCGCCTAACCACAACGCGGGCATGGTATTATACCCATCTTAAGGCCGATCCTAATGATCACAACACGATCTATGTCATGAATGTGCCTTTCCTTAAATCCATTGACGCGGGTGAGACATATGAAATTAATAATAATATCGGCCACGGGGACACCCATGATCTTTGGATCAATCCGGACAATAGTCTGAATATGGCTCTTGCGGATGATGGAGGTGCAGAAATAACCTTTGATGGTGGCAAGTCATGGTCAAGCCTAATGAACCAGCCTACGGCGCAGTTTTATCGTGTAATCACAGACAATATGTCACCATACCGGATTTATGGCGGGCAGCAGGATAATTCAACTGTAGCTATCAGGTCAGAATCCTTTACCGGAGGGATCGGCGTTGATGATTATTATGCCGTTGGTGGTGGCGAAAGCGCACATATCGCATTTGACGAAAATAACCCCAAATATGTGTATGCATCAACTATCAATGGTACTCTTACTGAAATTGATACGGAAAACAGGCGGACACGCCCGATCAAGCCATATCCACAATATGTATATGGGATGAACGCGGAAGACCTTAAATACCGTACCAATTGGAATGCACCTGTTGCTTCCTCTCCACATGATCCAAGCATAATTTATTATGGCGCACAGCTTATATTGCGCAGTAAGGACCGGGGTGTTACTTGGGAAGAAATGAGCCCGGATCTTACCCGCAATGACAAAGAAAAACAGCGCTTAAACGGTGGCCCTTTAACAGTGGAAAATGTCGGGGCCGAATTTTATGGTACCGTCTATTATATTGTTGAAAGCCCTCATGAACGTGGCGTTATCTGGTCGGGAAGCGATGATGGTCTTGTTTATGTCACACGCGATGATGGTGAAAGCTGGGAAAATGTTACCCCACGTGGGGCACCTGAAGGGATGATAAACGCAATTGAAGTAAGTCCCCATGATCCTGGAACCGTTTATGTCGCACTTGCCGCATATAAAATGAACGATCCGGATCCGTATATTTACAAAACAACAAATTATGGTGATAGTTGGACAAGACTGGATGGAGATCTTCCGGAAGGAAATTTTGTTCGTGTTGTTCGTGAAGATAAAAATAAACAAGGTGTTCTTTATGCCGGTACAGAGCTTGGCATGTATATCTCGTTTGATGATGGTAAACACTGGCAGTCGCTTGATTTAAACCTGCCACGTGTGCCAATTACCGACCTTACTATTCGTCAGGGTGACCTCGTCGTAGCGACACAGGGACGCGGTTTTTATGTCATGGACGATATTGCAATCTTTAGCCAGATTTCAGATGATCAGGCCGATAAAGCACTTCATGTGCTAACCCCTAGCCCAACAGAAATGATCACGGGTCGCAGAGGCGGTGGAAATAATGAAGGGAAAAATCCGCCCAATGGGGTTATTCTGAATTATCATATCAAGGAAGAACAGGAAGGCCCGCTTTCCATTGATATACTGGATAATTTTGGAAATCTTGTTCGCCATTATTCAAGTGAGGAAAGTGCGCGTGACCGATGTGTTCAGGGAAACCTCTCTCCACGTCAGGAAAGATCCTTTTCATATCCTTCCAAAAAACAGGGAATGAACCTCTGGACATGGGATATGCGTCGGGATGGCTTTAACTGTATTGATGATGTATTTATGTTCTCTGGCTGGGATGGCGCCAAGG
Source organism: Alphaproteobacteria bacterium (assembly GCA_030432815.1). Lineage (GTDB taxonomy): Bacteria > Pseudomonadota > Alphaproteobacteria > Sphingomonadales > Emcibacteraceae > Pseudemcibacter. Next base: position 2,574 of record JAUILB010000197.1, read on the forward strand.
TTATGCCCGGATCTTATCAGGCTCGCATTTCAATTGGCGATTATGAAGAAACAGTCGATATCGAGTTACTCCCTGACCCACGTAATAATGCAACAGAAGCAGAATATAATGTTCTGGAAGCCAGAATTTTGGAAGGCACAAACCTGCTCAATGAAATCCTGATCACTTTGGATAATGCGCGTAAAGCCAGAAGCCAGATCAAAGGGCTCATAGCTGATTATTCCGGTGATAGTGATCTTGTTGCCCAAGGCACAATTGCCATTGACCAAATCAGCGAGTGGGAGAAAAAAATCGATCAGGTCTACTTCCAGGTTCTGGAAGACGAAGATGCCTGGCCCAGCATGCTGAATGTGCAAGTAAAACATGTTGTAGATGTTATGGATGGTGCCGGTGCACCTGTCGCAAGAGGTGCGCTTGACCGCCTTGCTGATGTAATCTCAGAATGGCAACAACGTAAAGCTGAACTTGCATCAATAAACACACAGCATATTGACCCCATCAACAGCTGGGCGGAAGCAAATAATGTAAGGCATGTTATTTCGCCTTAACTGTTTTAAATCAAAACTTTATAAATAATAAATATACAAGCGGCCGACATAAATGTTGGTCGCTTGTTGCTTTTAATCAGCCTATAAATTGACCATTCAACATTTCACGCTTCTTACCGAAACCCGGCCGTTTAGTCATTTGAAACCCTGCTTCCGTTAATCCCCGTCTTACCGCACCAGCAGATGTAAATGTGGCAAGTTTGGTTTCTTTAAATGATAACCGTGCGATTTCGTGAAAAATAGGACTGCTCCACATATCCGGATTTTTGCTTGGCGCAAAGCCATCCAGAAACCACGCATCCGCCTTAAAATCAGCCTCAGCTAGCATGCTAAGGCTATCCCCGATAAGCAGGTTTAACGAAACCCGGTCATCAAAATACTGAGCGGACGGCTCGGGATAATGTTCAATCATATAATCACGATAGCTGAATAGCTCCGGATAACGGATAGCCCTTTGAATCTCTACCCTCAAAAGCGGGTGTTTTTCTGTTGCATAATAATGGAGTTTTTGATTTTTGTCTGTGGTTTCAAGCCAAAGTTTTACTGTGTTCAGAAAATTAAGTCCGGTTCCAAAACCCAGTTCACATATGGTAAACCCTGGACTCCCTTGCCAGACATCCGGCGCGTTAATACCATCCAGAAAAACAGCAGTACTTTCTGCCAAACCATCCTCTGCAGAATAGTAAATATCGCCATACAATAGCGATTTTGGGGTGTTATTTTTTTGCCATTCTATTATTTTTTCTGTCATTACATTCTCACAAATATCCGAAAATATTTAAATTCATACAATAATATATCTCATAACGCTGTGTATTATCTATCATATGATTAACGCGTTGGATTTTTCATTTTTAATGGTTATTATGTTGTCAAAACAATCGAGGGTTTAAAAACATGTCACTCAAAAAGATTTATTTAACACTGACTTTTTGCCTGTTATCCATAAGTATCGCCTACAGCAAAACATACGAAACTACGTTGGAACCTGGCCATGTTTATAACATGGCGGCATTTAAAATTTGGATGAACCCGGAACATGAAAAAATTCGTGGTATTTTAATGCTTAACCCCGGATCAAACGGAGATGGTCGCGGACAGGTCGATGATCCCTATTGGCAGGAATTTGCCAACAAGCACCATTTTGCCCTTATGGGGACCTACTTTACCGACCACATGCATCCAAACATGATGATCGAAGATTATATTCAGGTAAGCAAAGGAAGCGGCAAAGCCTTTATCAGTGCTATTGATACAATCGCCAAGGAAAGCGGCCATGAGGAACTTTCCTATGCACCCTTCCTGCTATGGGGAATGTCTGCGGGTGGCGAAATAAACCATGAAATCGCGGCCTGGATACCGGAACGGGTAATTGCCTATGTGGTAAACAAGGGCGGGTATTATTATTCCGCTGTCCCGCCGGAAGCCACACGGCAAACACCAGGGCTTTATGTGATCGGGCTTGAAGATCTGCCAAGCCGTAACAATATGATTAAAGGCATGTATCTGACTAACCGCCGTGCTGGTGCACTTTGGACACTTGTCGAAGAAAAAGGTGTCGCCCACGCCGTTGCCGGTAGCCGCGACCTTGCTGTTTCCTACTATGAAGCCGTGATGAAGCTTCGCATGACTGATGGTGCGATGGGTTACAAGGCTTTAAAGCCGGTTAATGAGGAAATGGGAACCGTCGGTAATATTTATAAACATACCCTTGGCCGTGAAGAAGATGTGCGCAAGGAAGATACAACCTGGCTACCCTCAGAAAATTTCGCAAATGACTGGTTGGCACTCGTCACCAAAGAGCCGGAATAAAATTTACTGTAGCTGTGACCTGACCAGATTAACCCAGTAATCTGAACCGATTTCAAGCAGCTCCTCATTATAATCATAATAAGGGTTATGAAGGGGCGGACTATTATCACCGTCCCCTGCCCCAAGTAATATGAAGCATCCGGGGACATGGGTTAAAAACCGTGCGAAATCTTCAGAACAGGTGCAGGTGGCACACGATCCATCGACCATACCTTCACCAACTGTCATTTTTGCAGCTTCAATTGATGCTCTGGTTTCGGCTTCGCTGTTATCAAGCACAATGAATTCATTGTGATAATCCACGCTACCCGAAACAGTGTAACTTTTGCATACGCCATCAACAATTTCACGCATGCGCTGCTCGATTTTATTCTGCACAGCAGGATCAAGCGCACGGGCATCACCCTTAATCGTCACATTTGATGGAATAATATTGCGTGCCCCATCCGTTATAAATTCAGTGACGGACACAACACCCCATTCATCAGGACCAAGTGAACGCGCTACAATCGATTGTAGCGCAGTAACAATCTCTGCCCCTGCAATCATCGGATCCCTTGTCATATGTGGCATGGATGCATGACCACCCTTGCCGGCAATCTCAATTTCAAAAATATCTTCCGATGTCATCATCTGCCCGGACTTGATCGCGAATTTTCCCTGTTTTATTCCGGGCATATTATGAAGGCCGTATATAGCATTCATTGGAAACCTGTCTAAAAGCCCGTCTTCAATCATCGCAAGGGCGCCTCTGCCATTTTCCTCACTTGGCTGAAAAATAAGATAAACGG
>JAUILB010000198.1 GCA_030432815.1 Alphaproteobacteria bacterium
TGTAGTTATAATCAACTCCAAGCGCATTTAACACATAGCCAAGCAAGCCAATATCCACCCGGCCAAAAATTTGCCAGATCGTCCCCACTACATTCCATGGGATAAGTAGCGGCAATGCAAGCAGGATCAGACATACTGACGTCCATGTTCCTCCCTTTTTCGGCATATGAAGTGCCACAAACACCCCAAGCGGTATTTCAATCACCAGAATGATAAATGTAAATAAAACCTGCCGCCCAAGCGCATCATGCACCCGTTCTGATCCAAGAATTTCTTCAAACCATTCAAAACCAACCCAGAAAAATTCATTATTGCCGAAACTGTCCTGAAACGCGTAATTCACTACTGTCATCAGCGGGATCACGGCCGAAAAGGCCACCAGTATAAGAACAGGCAGAACAAGAAACCATGCCTTCTGATTGACGGGCTTATTCATGGTCTACCCTCCAGTCATTTTGATATACACTGATTTTGTCTGTATCAAACAATACCCGGTTCATATCCGCCTCAATTTCTTCGCCTTCGCGTAATATGATGTTGATGTCCGTTTTTTCATATGCGGCCCGGACAACCTTGTGTTTTCCCAGATCCTCCACCCGTTTTATCACAATCGGAAGCCCTGAATCATGGCTAAGGCGGCAATATTCAGGACGAATACCAATTTGCGCATCACTTATATCATCAATTTTATTTAATTTATTACATGAGATATTGTTTATAAATATTTGATTACTATTAATTTTTCCATTTAATATATTCATTCCCGGGCTGCCGATAAAATGACCGACAAATGTGTGGGCCGGACTTTCAAAGAGCTCTGTTGGTGTGCCAATTTGCAGCACTTCCCCCTTATCCATCACCACGACTTTGTCCGCAAAGGTAAGTGCTTCGGTCTGATCATGGGTAACATAAATCATCGTATGGCCAAACTGACGGTGAAGTTCCTTAAGTTGCACCCGCAGATCGGTTTTCATGGCTGGATCAATCACAGTAAGCGGTTCATCAAACAGGATCGCGTTTACATCTTCACGCACCATGCCGCGTCCAAGGCTTATTTTCTGCTGCAAATCTGCACCTAAACCGCTTGCACGGTCATCAAGCGTGGCTTCAAGCCCGATCATAAAGGCAATTTCGTCCACCCGCTTTTTTATAGCCTGATCAGCAAGCCCCCTGTTTTTTAAGGGAAAAGCAAGATTTTCACCAACAGTCATGGTGTCATAAACCACCGGAAACTGAAAAACCTGCGCAATATTGCGTTCTGCTGTTCCGGTGCTTGTCACGTCCTGATCATTGAAAAGAACACGCCCTTCAGACGGTGCAAGAAGCCCGGATATGATATTCAGAAGTGTTGATTTACCACACCCGGATGGACCCAGAAGCGCATATGCGGCACCATCTTCCCATACATGGGTCATGGGCTTTAGTGCCTGTTCTTTACTACCCGGATAGGTATGCGCCAAATTTTGAAGGGTGATTTTCGCCATTAAAACCGTCCCTTTGCGTACTGGGCTGTCCTTTTTAACACCCCGTCCCCATCAAAAAGGTAGATATGTTCCGACGCCACATAAAGTTTGTGTTCCTGATGAAGTGGAAGGTCATGTACCCCGTGAACAAGCCCTGTCCATTTGTCATGTTCATGGGTAAGGTGAAGAAATGTTTCCGATCCGGTAATTTCGATGGAATTCAGTGTTGCTTCAAACGAAGCAGAATTAGGGACCGGTTCAATGCTCATATGATTGGGCCTAAACCCTGCCTTATAGATACCATCTTCAAGGTCACCAAACCCGCCCATAGCCGTTATGGCCCCGCCTATACGAATATCCCCGCCTTTTTTTTCAAGCACTGTAAAATTCATCGGCGGGCTTGAAAACACATCAGCTGTCAGGATATTTCCAGGATTATGATAAACGGTACTTGTCTTGCCATACTGGGTTACCCGCCCTTCTTTAAGACATACAGTATTCCCGCCAAGCAGCAGTGCTTCTTCAGGATCAGTTGTGGCATAAACAAAAATGGAACCCGATTTTTCAAAAATCACCGGTATTTCGCTTCTTAATTCTTCCCGGAGCTTATAATCAAGGTTCGCCAGCGGTTCATCCAGAAGCACAAGCCCCGCCCCCTTCACAAGCGCTCTTGCAAGCGCACAGCGCTGCTGCTGCCCACCGGAAAGTTCAAGCGGCGTGCGTTCCAGATATTCTTCCAATTTCATAAGACGGGCCGCGTCCTTTACCGCATGGTCAATTTCCGCATCTCGCGCGCCTTTAAGTCTTAAGGGGGAGGCAATATTTTCAAAAACACTAAGGGTCGGATAATTGATAAACTGCTGATAGACGAAGGAAACATCACGGTTCTGTACCTTTATACCCGTAACATCATTATCATCCCAGAACACTTTTCCTGTACTTGACGGCGTCAGCCCTGCCATGATGCGCATAAGGGTTGTTTTACCCGCACCCGTTGCCCCAAGAAGCACATTCATACTTCCCTTATCAAATGTTAAATCGGTTGGATAAATATGTGTTTCGCCATCCACTTTCAGCGAAACATTCTCAAGCCTTAATGACACAGAGCATCCCTTTATTCTTTTTTAAAAACGCTAACATGATCATGCGCCCATGACAATAACCTGATTGATGATTTTGTCCTTATTTGCAGGTATCTGGACAGCTAAACTTTTAAAATGTAGACTTTCTTCATTAAAGGGGAAAGTTGATGATCTTAAGGCGCATCGCAGACGCACTGAGACGGCAAGACTGGACACAGGTTATCATTGAGCTGATCATTGTGATTGTCGGTATTTTTCTTGGTCTTCAGGTGGATGACTGGAATACCGAACGGCAAAATAAAATTGAAGGCAATGAATATTTAAGCCGTTTATATCAGGATCTTGAGTATGATATTGGCCATTTCGAAATCAACCGGCGAGGAACAGTGTCTAAAATTCGCCTGCTCAACACAATGGAGAAGATAATTAAACGCGGTGATACGGCATGGCGAGAACCCTTCACTACTGATACTGGTGTAGATATTGAAATTGATCTGTTTGGTGCGCTCGAATATAGCACCGCATTCGCCTGGAGTTTTCCCAACGTACGCACAACAACATTTGTGGATATGCAAAATAGTGGTGCAATGATCCTCAGCTTCGTTTTGATATTTCTTATTATTTTGAGGAAAGCCTAAATGCCCATACACGAACGTTAGCGCGCATAACCGGCTATCCACAAAAGGTATATGAACTGGTGGATGGGGGCGCGCGAACCACCTTCGCCCATATTATACAGGATGATGAGACAATTTATGATGCGCCTGATTTCGATATTGAAATTTCAAAACAGGATTTTATAGACCGCGCGAAATCGGATCCAGATTTCCTTAACCTGCTTCGCGCTGAAAAAAACTACGCAACATTCCTGATTGTCATGATCGATGATCAGCTTTCCCGTACCACAACATTGATGACCGCCATTGAAACATATCTGGAGGAAGCCGGATGATCATTCAGCGCCTTGCCGCCGCCATCCGCCGACAGGATTGGTTTCAGGTGGTGATCGAAGTTTTCATTGTCGTGGTTGGTATTTTCATAGGTCTTCAGGTTGATGATTGGAACCAAAACCGCATGGACAGGAAAACAGAACGCGCCTACCTTGAGCGACTTTACAGTGATTTTAATGAAAATAAACAGGAACTGGGCGTTCTTTCCGGTATTCACCGCGAAATCGCAACGCAGATTTCAGCGGTCACAGATTATCTTGCCGCAGAGGTTATTAATCAGCAAAAAGCCAGTGGTTTTGCCGAAAATGAAGTAAGGTTTTATGCTTTGCCGTCCGCCGTCCTGAAAACCGGTACGATAAATGAGCTTATATCAACCGGACGATTAGCTCTTATTACCAATCAATCCATCCGTGATGCAATTAATACGGTGAATTCGGCCCATACATCCGCGAAAGAACAGCTTGAATATATGCGTGACAATATTTCACTGTCTGATGCAACATTCATGGGCAGGTTTTATGTTTATGCCGTTAATGAAGATGGTCGCACCATCACAAAACAGGATTTTAACAAGGTTCTTGGCGACACCGAAATTATTTCAGCCATGCAGCAGGCTATGGGCAGCCATTTTTTAATGGCTCAGGCAAGACAATATGAACTTAACACGGTAACAGGCGCGCTTAATCTTATTGCCTGTGAACTTGGTAAGGAGGAATGCGTAACCGACGAAACACCGTGATGAATATACGGAATTGCCATTATGACAATAATATGTCAGATTACTTCGGGGGCAAAAAAATGGGAGAACACAATGATTAATTTTATGAAAAATTATGAGGCACAGTGCTATGCGCTGCTGCGGATTGTAACGGGTTTTTTATTTCTGTTTCACGGAACAAATTATATTCTTAGCTGGCCGATGCCGCGGGGCATGGCGGATGCCGTTTGGTATATGGCCTATATCGGCATGCCGATTCTTACATTCGGCGGGCTTTTTGTCTGTATTGGCATATTTACCCGCCCGGCAGCATTTCTGTCATCAGGCATGATGGCGATTGCTTACTGGATGGCTTATGGCAGCAAAGCCTTTAACCCGCCAGTCGACAGCACAAACAGCTTTTTTGAACTGATGTTACCAATTGTCAATCGCGGAGAGCTTGCCACGATGTTTTGTTTCGCATTTCTTTATATTTCCGCCCGGGGTAGCGGCATATGGAGCGTTGATGCCGCACGGGGAAATACTGACTAAGAAACAATGAAAATATTAATTTTAAAAATTTTAACCGCGCTGGCCCTTTTATCGGGGCCGGCCAGTTCATTGGCACAAACGGATGATTACCGCGACCAGGAAACAATTGATGCTGCTTTCAGGGCAGAGCTTCTAAATCTTGGGTTTGAAAATGGTGAATATCCTGCATCCGAACCAAAATTTGAAATCACCGATAATTTTATCCATATAAAATCCGTGAGCGCGTTAAAGCCGGATGGAACCATTGCGACCGGACAGGTTACCGTCGACATCACCACCGATGATGTGGTGCATGCATCCGCCCTTGCCTGCGCAGCTACTATAAATCAGCTAAAAATGGCATCAGGTGGGGATCTAAGCCGGATACGGAAGATCGCCAATATCCGTTATACTACATTCACTGTCGCTGACTGGTGGGATTATATACCCGGATCAAACAGTTGTTCGGAAATGATACTTCGCGTTTTTGGAAAATCCGCCGGTGCCCATACCCGCCATGCGGAAGGACACGGAACATCGGACGGAAATGAAACCTACCGTATTGAAATGTTGGCATATTTAAAATGATGAAAAAGATTTTATCCATAGCCATGTTTGTTTTGCTTGCGTCCTGCTCTGAGCAGGAGACCGGCGATGCACCAACAACAATCGATGACCGCATGAATATTGAACTTGAACGGCTTGGCTTTACGGATGGCATGCCGGAACTTCCGCCCGTATTTGGCCCGTATGAGCCATCCGTCGTTGTGGATAAGGAAATATATATCACTGCATCCGCACCCTATACGCCGGAAGGGACATGGATAACCGGGCTTATAACCGAAGACACACCCGCAGAACACATGCTTTATGCGGCGGAACTTAGCGTGATACAGGCGCTTAACCGTATCCGCCTCGCCGCGGGCGGGGATCTTAATAACATTGCCGGGCTTCGTCATGTGGTGGTGATGACCACAGCACCCGAAGGATACCCCCATG
>JAUILB010000199.1 GCA_030432815.1 Alphaproteobacteria bacterium
GACCCGGATCCAGCCGCACTTGAGGAAGCCGCAGGTTTTCTTGCGGATCAGCTTCCCTATCTTGATGGGGTTCTTGAAAAGAATGATTTTTTGTGTGGTGATGAAATTTCAATCGCTGACTGCATCGCCTTTGCCATGTTTATGGCAAGCGAATATACATCATTTAGTATTGATGATTATCCAAATATTACGCGCTGGTATAATCAAATGAAGGCACGCCCGTCGCATGCCGCGATGATGCAGCACTTTCCCGGCGGTTATTCGTTTGAATAAAGTATCATGCGTGGGTCGGGGCTTTTATCATTTCTGATTTTACTTATTGTTGTCTTTATTGGCGAAATGTCAAAAGATGATGAAGGGCCCCGCCCAATTATTGTTGTTGATGACCCTTCACAGCCACTTCGGCCGGTAAGGCCGCCGTCGCAACCTATTGGGCCTGTCGGCTCGGGGCAGGATGATGTTATTGTTATTCAGGATGATGAAAAGGGTAGTCGCCAACAATATACAGGCACTGCCTTTTCAATTGATGAGCGAGGGTTATGGGTAACAGCCCGTCATGTGACTGATCAATGTGCCCGGCTGACTTTGCTTCGGCCATTCAGAAGTCCGCTTCCGGTGGTTGGTTTATCGCCCCATAGTCGTGCGGATGTATCACTTTTACAGACAGAGGGCGGTTATGAAGCGCTGGATGTTGAGTATGCGACACCAGAATATAATCAGGAAGGGTTTCATTTTGGTTTTCCGCGCGGCGAACCCGGGGCGGTTTATTCCCGTCTGATCGGCCGAAAAACGATGAAAACAGTTGGCCGCAGAACATATAAGGAAACAGTGCATGTCTGGGCGGAACAGATCAGAATACCGGATAGTGATGAAAGTCTTGGCGGAATAAGCGGCGGGCCGATCCTAAATAAAAATGGCGATGTTGTTGGTATCCATGTTGCCGGGTCGATAAGGCGAGGGCGGTCTTTTTCATCGCTTCCCAAAAATATTGGTGATCTTCTTGAACGTAGCGGCGTATCATTGCAGCCGGGTGATGAATATGACATTGATGAAACTTCATTGACATCAGCGGGTTTTTCACGTGTCGGGGACGCACTGCGAAGCGATATTACTGTTGCCCAGGTTATCTGCCGCACTGATTGAATTGTGATGTCCGCTCAATCAACTATGAATTTTGTCTCATTCCATCTATAATATAAAATATGAGAATTCCATCAGGTTATATGGTCATTGGGGCTGTTTGTTTTTCACTGCTTGCGGTGAGGTTTTATAATTATATCTCGTTGGCAGATCTTCCTGCCCTAAACAAATCATATGATTTTGAATTATGTCCGGTTTCCATTGATTTTCCGGAAGAACCCTATTTGGAGGAAAGTTTCGGGCTTGAAAAAATAACAGCGCGGGCTGGGGGATACCTTTACCGGGCTGCCTGTATACCGCTGGATAATGAAAATGCAGAGAGTGTTTCACTTCTGCCAGTTGATTTGCTGAATATGTTTAACGCCGATGAAGTTCATGAAATCACAGACACCAATTTTGAAATAAGCGGCATCGTTGAGGGGCCTTTATTTTATTATGAATTTTTGGGACAGCACAAAAAAGAAGCTATAAAATCGCTAGGGGCAGTGTTTTATAGGGGTGCTTATATCCTGAATGTAGAATTGATAACATTTGATACGGAACAGGATAACATTGATGCTCAGGAGTATTTTGATTCTGTCGTCAGCCATGTGGATCAATTTGAAAACAGGCCGCCCCGGCCATCACGAAATGACCCGTTGATTTAAGATAGTATGTTATAGGGAAAATATATGTCAGACAGCAATTTAATGCCTTCTACTGATAAATGGAAATTCACGGGTACTCACCTGTTTTCTATTGTATTGGCTTTGTCTCTTATTTTCGCGGTTTACAGCACAGCTGGATTTAACAATGCGTTGCTTGCCATGGTTGGAGTGATGATTGGGTTAACGCTGGTGCTTGGTAATTTTGGTTTTACCGGCGGCTGGGTCGCCTGGATCAAAAGCCGTGATGGGAGGGGCTTACGGGCACAGATGATGATCCTTGGACTTGCCTCGATAATATTTTACCCGATTTTAGCACAAGGAAGTCTGTTCGGGACGGATGTAAGAGGATTTGTATCTCCTATTGGTATTGCCCCCATTATAGGAAGCTTTATTTTTGGAATAGGAATGCAGTTTGGCGGGTGCTGTGCATCCGGGGCATTGTCATGGGCAGGGGCCGGAAGTGCACGTGTTTTTATAACATTAATCGGTTTTATCGTCGGTTCTGTATGGGGTGCCTATGATATTGAATTCTGGCGGTCACTACCGGGCATTCGGGTTAGTCTAACAAACGAGTTTGGCATCGTTGGTGGTTTGTCAGTGACATTACTGATTTGTGCCGGTGTTGCTCTTGCTACTCTTATACTTGAAAAAAAACGCCACGGCAAAATTCTCTCGTACCGTGATGAACAGGTAAATTCACTAGGCTGGCGGCGGCTTATAAGTGGCCCTTGGCCGATTATTGCTGTTATTCTTTTGTTGGTGCTTGCCAATTTCCTTACGCTTTATCTGGCGGGGCGACCTTGGGGGGTAACCAGTGCCTTTGTTCTTTGGGGATCCAAAACGCTGACAATGGCGGGCGCTGACCTTTCGGGGTGGTATTATTGGCAGAACCCTGCCGCTCTTGAGCGATCTGTATTCTTTGATGTGACATCAGTGATGAATTTTGGAATATTCGCGGGATCATTTGTTGCGGCGATCATGATGAGAACATTCAAGCCCGATTGGAACATCAGCACGAAAATGATCTTGGTTTCTATCATTGGCGGACTGATGCTTGGCTATGGTGCGCGTATCGCAAACGGGTGCAACATCGGTGCGTTTTTCAGCGGTGTAAGCAGCGCAAGCTTAAGCGGATGGGTATGGTTTGTCTTCGCTTTCTGCGGCAACATTTTTGGCTGGTTTATTAGAAGAAAGCTGAATTTTTAATTAGCTATCCAATTTAAACGTTTGGCCTCCTGTGCTGCAAATTTTGGAATATCTGTTTCAATAAACTGATTATGTAAAATCTGTACGCCCAACATGTGATTAATAATAGCATCCAGCTGTACTTTTCTCGCGCGGTCAGTATCTTCACTAAGTGCTTCTTCAGTAAGATCTTCAATAGCGGCTTTATCCAATAGGCCAGCTGCAGAAATGGCGTCAGATGCAAGATACTCTTTCGCCAGTTCCGACATAGCGTCCCATTTGCTTTTATTCGTCGTGGCCGGTGGTGCCATAAAAGCAAATTTTTCACGTTCGTATAGGGTTTTAGGTAGCAATCCTTTCATTGCTTCTTTTAATACCCATTTTTCCTTACGGTCTTTTATGCGGTGCAAAGGTGGAATATGTGTGGCCGTTTCAGCAAGATGATGATCAAGAAATGCAGGACGTGCTTCCATGGAATTTGCCATATCAACCCGGTCACCCCCCCATGTTAAAATTTGACCTTCGAGCATTGTTTTTGACCAGACGTATTGTGCCTTATCTAATGGGTGTCTTTTATCCAGCATATTTCGATCAAGCTTTTCAGCGATGGCAAGGCCCGGTTTGTAATCTTTTATTTTACTTGCACGGTCCTTGTTCATCACGGCTCTTGCGGTTGTCTCACAGGAAAGCCAAGGTTGAAGACAGCTGGGAGTAAAGCCGATCCTGTCTGATAAATAAAGGTCATCATGTGCATCTGCTGCCAACATAGCCCCTTTAAAAAGCGCATTACTTTCACCGAGCATTGCTTCCCATGTTTTTCGTTCTTCATCCGGCAGGTCAGTCAGCCCATGCAGGAACAGATCACGTCGAAATGACGGGTAACCGGCAAATAATTCATCCGATCCTTCCCCCGTAACAACGACCTTATATCCAATGTCTCTTACATGTTTGCTCATCAGAAATTTGGCAACAGCAAGTGTGTTATAAATTGTGCGTTCCGTGTGCCATAGGGTTTTTTCAAAATAGCCGTAAAGATGATCAGCATTTAGTCTTAAAATATCCTGATCCGCGCCTGTAGCGGCGGCCATTTCCTGTGCAATTGGTGTTTCATCATAATCTTTATCTGCAAATCCAATGGTAAAGGCTTTGACGGGATCCTGCCGCATTGCTGAAGACAGTCCCAGTATGGAACAGCTATCTATACCACCAGACAGATAGCAGCCGACAGGCACATCAGCTTCGAGCCTTAATTTTACAGCTTCCATTAGTCCTGAGCGCACTTCTTCAATACTTGTTTCTTCCTGAACAGGGCGTTGATGGTATTCTGCTTCCGGAAATTCAAAATCCCAGTATTTCTGTTCGACAACCTGATACCCCACTTTATGGCGTTTAAACGAAACCACATGCCCCGGTTTTATCTGTTGTATGCCGCGAAAGGCGGTTGTTCCAGGCACAGTCAATTGCATCAGCTGATGAAGTAATCCTTCATCATCAATCTGTCTTTTTACATTCGGATTTGCCATGATCACCTTGACTTCACTGCCAAAGGTCACAGCATCGTCACTAAGGTGGTAATATAAAGGTTTTATGCCAAAGCGATCTCTTACCAGATGCAATGTTTCCTCACTGGCATCATAAAGTGCAAACGCAAACTCTCCACGCAGCCGCTTTATCGTTTCTTCAAGGCCAAAACGGGGATATAGATGCAATATGATTTCACTGTCACTTTTGGTTTTGAACCTGCTTCCATGCATCGTGAGGTCAGTCCGAATGCGCTGATAATCATAAAATTCACCATTGTGGGAAAGAAGCAGACGACCGTCTTCAGTTTTAAAAGGTTGCCTTGCGCGATCGCCATCCAAATCAATGATTGAAAGCCGTGCGTGGCTAAATCCAACACCCTGATTGTCAATTGTTTCAACGCCAAATCCATCAGGACCGCGATGATATTGAATCGCTGCCATATTGGCGAGCAATTGTTTGTCTATCGGTCTGCTTTTGTCACAATAAAATATTCCGGCAATGCCACACATGCCAACTCCTTACATATATTGAATTAAAAATTAAATGACGTCCATCACCATGCCGGTTCGCTGTACCATGCAGGTTAACAGTGCCATACGAATAAAAACTGCACCACGAGCCTGGGCGAAATACCAATTATGCTTGGTTCCATCCAACGTTTTAGAAAGCTCGTCGCCCCTTGCAAGCGGATGCAGGATAATGGCATCTTGCTTTAAAGGTGATTTTTCATCCAGCCTGAACCGACTTCCCATTACTTCAAAATCATCTTTTACCCATGCAATGGCATTAATATAAATGACATCTGCTGTCGGGAGTTCTTCATCAAGCATATTGCTTTCACGAATATTCAAACCTTCAGCAAGCAGGTTTTCTTTCTGGCCGGGGCTATAGATATTTTCCGTATTTTCATCTTGTACGACAACAACTTCACTAATGGCTGATGAAAAACGGCACAGTAAAATAAGCAGGCTGCGGACTGTTCTCATTTGTTTGGGAACACCAACAACAACGACTTTTATCTTGTTTTCCGGGTTTTCATCGACCAGTTCGGGGCGCCATTTCATGATAGTGTATAAGTCTGCCAAAGCCTGTGTTGGGTGTTCATCCATGCCGTTACCGGCATTGATGATAGGAATCCTCAAGGTTTCCATCATTTCGGTAACCGAGTTTTCGTTACCATCACGTAGCACAACA
>JAUILB010000200.1 GCA_030432815.1 Alphaproteobacteria bacterium
CGGCCCGGGCTTTTACGAAATCAGCGGCCTGGCCTGGAGCGGCTCTGGTACCATCACAAAAGTTGAAGTTTCAACCGATAATGGCGGCAGTTGGCAGGAAGCAACGCTGGAAGCCCCTGTTCTGCCAAAATGCCATACACGCTTTAGGATGCCCTGGAAATGGGACGGAAAGGAAACAACAATTATGTCAAGATCAACCGATGATACCGGTTATGTTCAGCCGACATATGAAGAAATGTACAAGCTGCAAGGCCCGATCGGCATGATGCATAACAATGCAATTCAAAACTGGCAGATTGCCCAAAGCGGGGAGATCACAAATGTCCGTTCATAAATCAAAAAAAATGATCACACTTGCTGCCATTCTTGCAACAGGTTTTATGTATGGCTGTTCCAAGATAGAAACAGAAGCGGAAGCAAACCAAGAAGAAGTTGCTGAAAGCACTTCGATGCAGGAAAGTGCAATGCCTCAAATGTCGCAGGGGTCATTCGGTTTTGGCCAATCCGTGGGTGCCGCTGAAATTGCCCGTTATGATAGCGATATTCATACGGACGGAACCGGCCTTCCAGAAGGCAGTGGCAACGTGACCCTTGGTCGGGAAATATTTGAAATACAATGTGCTATTTGTCACGGTGAAAACCTAGAAGGCGTTCCAGAAATGGGCGCACGAACAATGCATGAAGGCAGACGTGATATTAAAAAACTGCCTTATACATCATCACTGTTTGATTTCATTCGCCGGGCTATGCCCCTTACTGACCCGGGGACACTCACAAATGATGAAACATATGGACTTGTCGCATTCCTACTTGTGGAAACCGGTGTAATTGATGATCCAAACCTGACATTGGATGCTGAATCATTGGCGGCTATTAAAATGCCTAACCGGGCTAATTTCATTATTGATCCGGCCTCACGTTTTACAGCCGAGGATCTGGAGGATAAATAAATGAAAATAAATAGGCGGAATTTTGTTAATCTGACTTCAGCGGCGATGGTTGCCGCACCATTGCTAACCCAGGCAAGGGCGCAAACGGATATGCCTGCCGATCCACTGGGGGTAAGAGATGATTTTCCGCTTCTTAAAACCACAAACTTCCTGAATACAGCTTATCACTCTATTTCCCCAAATCAGGTGATAGACGCCGGTGTTCAGTTTTATAAAGATCGTGGAAACCCGGCCGACAGTATTGGTCCATTCCTTGCTGAAGGTCGGGAAGTCCGTGGTAAATTTGCCCGCTTAATTGGCGCTGACCAGGCAGAAATCGGCCTTATTCACGCGACAACTGAAGCTGAAAATATCATCGCCAACAATATGGATTTCAAGCCGGGCGATAATATTGTGACCGATGATCTTCAGTATAATGCGTCCTTTATCCTTTATGATTATTTTGCAAAAAAAATGGGCCTTGATGTCCGTATAGTAGAACGTAATAAGGACGGCAACGTCCCCATTGAAAATTTTGAGCGTCATATCGACAATAACACCCGCATTGTTTCCGTGTCCTTCGTATCTCATGAAAATGGTCTTTGTTATAATTTGCGGTCAATCGCGGACCTTGCGCATAATCATGGTGCCTATCTTTATGTTGATGCGATACAGGGAGTGGGCATGCTTGAACTTGATGTAAAGGAAGCAGATATTGATTTCATGGGCTGCGGTACATACAAATGGTTGTTAGGCAGTTATGGTACGGCTTTCTTTTACGTTCGCAAAGAATTAATTGAAATGATATCCCCCGATCGCCGAGGCATGTTTTCAGTAACCGAAATGGAAAAATTCAGGGATTTTGATGCCTATCCCGATGCAGCAAAATTTGGCCCTGCGACCCCCGCATTCGGGGCTATTCATGTTGTCGGAACAGCGCTTGATTATATTTCACGTATTGGTGTTAATCGTATCGAAGGACACACAGTACCACTTGCCCATAAAATAAGGGAAAACCTAATAAAACTTGGATTAAATTGTGATACGCCGGCAAACAACCGTTCAGCCATTGTTACCTTTTTCCATGGTAAGGATCCCGCGCAAGTACGGGCTCTTTACGAAAATGAGAATATCAAAGTAAGTTATAAACATAACGGCACAAAAGTACGGGTTGGAGCGTCACTGTTTAATAATCAAAGCGATATTGATCATTTTAATGCTGTCACCGAACAAATCGCAAAACTTTAAGTGTTAGCCGCCGAACCCTTTACCAAAAAATGCCGCCAACTGGGGCATGGGGTCAGTTAAAATAAACCAAATTTCCTCACGGTCTGCTTTGGGTAATGAAAAATATGTCCAGGGTTTCTTTATCAGCCTCTTGATTTTTGCTCCCGGTAAAACATAAGTGCCTCTGGCTCCTTCTTTTGCGTACTCTTTACCAAGTGAAGCATCCACTGCTGACTTAACTATGTTGAGTCCTGCCCACATTGCTGCCGGTACTGAACGCCAAAAGCGTGGATTCATTTCCAGCACATAGACCTTACCCTCTTTATAATCAATCCTCATATCCAAATGCCCCGGCCCGGAATAATCAAAAACATCAACAATTTGTACCGCCAGCTTTTCTACTTCTTCATTTTTGCAAAAATCAAGAACGTCCGGGTTTTCCCAGCGCTGAACCGCATAGGATAAAATAGTTCCGTCAACAGAAACGAAACTATGGTCGATATCCCATCCATCTATATATTCCTGAACGATCAAAGGTAAATCGTTATATGGATAGCTCCCCAATACATGATCTTTAAGCTGTTCGAAGTCATGAACTAATCTGACCCCCAGTCCACCATCACCGTGAACCGGTTTTACTATCATTGGAAAGCCTATTTTTTCTTCAAGTTCTTCTTTTTTCTCATCTGCCACCGCCTCCTCGGTATCAATCAACATTGTAAAAGGGGTCGAAATACCTTCAGCCATTAATGTCGTTGCAAAAATCCATTTATTATCTGTATTTTCAATAGTTTGCGCGCTAGATGCCGGGAAAAGTATTTGATCAGAAAGTATGTGTTTGTACTTGTGTAAAAATATAGCAGATTCAGAACCACCTGTTACGATTATTTTGATATTTTCAACATCGCAATATTTTTTAATCTGCGTTGCAACGGTATCCTGACCTTCACCTGAAACAGACCAGGGAATATATTTAAATGATTTTTTATAACGTGAATATTTGATCAACGATTTTTCATCATTGCAAATAATATGAATATTGGGATAGGCACGATAAAGACAATAAAGAACCTTAAAATCAATAACTTCATCACCCGATAACAGGGCTACATTAACATGAGAGTTCAACTCTTACTCCTAGAAATTTACATAAATGTCCATTAACAAATATGTACTTATTGGAAACATAAGAATAGCCTTAAATGCCCAAATGAATCAAATAACATTTTCGTGGGATGAATATGCCCTCATAATTTGAGAGCATATTCAATAATATTAGTATTCGTCATGATAAGAGGTAGTTGCCACTCCTGACCATTAACTCACATTATTCTCCTTTTACATATTTTCTAAACCATTCAAGATAACGTTCAAAACGGTCCCGTTGGAAGTTGGGAAGCCTGATGCCATGATGTTCATTTGGATACACCACAAGCTGGGTATCGATACCTAATCTTCGAAGTCCTTGATATAGCTGTTCTGAATTTTGGATAGGTACATTCCAGTCATGCTCACCACCCATCACAAGAGTAGGCGTTGTTATTTTTCCGATATCATTAAATGGATTTATGGCTTCCCAAGCTTCAATATTTTCCCATGGAAGCCCAAATTCAATTTCCCATTGAAGCTGATAATGATCATGGCCATAATTTGCACGGTGATTTACTTCGCTGGCTCCAGTTACGGCACCCTTAAATCGGCTAGATTTGGTAATCATGTAATTTGTTAATATGCCGCCATATGACCAACCGCCAACACCCAGCTTATCACCATCACTGATTCCTGCCGCTACCAGATGATCCGCAGTTTTATCCACATCCGTGAAATCAGGAACTCCCCATTGACGATTAAGTGAATATGTGAAATCCCCACCATACCCGGTTGAACCATGCGGGTTTGGCAGAACGGCAATATAGCCATTAGCAGCATAAAGCTGTGCCCACGTATTAAATGAGGTATCATGCTGCGCTACAGGGCCGCCATGGAGAACAAATATTGTCGGGTATTTTACGCTAGGGTTATAATCAGACGGGTAATAGACAAAACTTTCCACTTCCTCGTTGTTCCATCCCGACACTTTTAACCGTTCAACACGCGCCAAATTTATGGCTTCCAATAGTTTGTCATTTAACTTTGTAATCCGTTTCATTTGGTCACCATCACTTATATGCACCTCAAACGGCATATGATGGCTTGACTGGATTGTTGCAAGACGCCCATCCTCTGCCAAATCAAATTGGCGAACCGTTAGCTCGCCCCTTGTAACAGCTTTGAGCCCCGAGCCATCAGTATTGATCAACATAACGGGCTGATTTCCACCATCTTCTGCCATAAAATAGATTGAATTTCCATCATGGGAAAAAGAAGGGCTATAAATCATACGATCAAAGTCATTAGTCAGAATTTTTACATTCCCGCCTTCCGCGTTGGCAATTGCCAAATTCTGCGTCGCATACCACAGCTTTTCCGGCTCGGTTACTGTCAGGTGCGCAATAAGCTTACCGTCAGGCGACCATGTGGGGCTACTGTCGCTGCCTTTGTTAGTCGTTATCTGTGTTAAAGGATACTCTTCTGCATCCGGATCACCACTAACAACCCATATATCAGTATTGGAATTTCCATCAGGGTCATCATCACGGTTTGAAACAAACGCTATTTTAGTACCATCAGGAGACCATTCAGGACTATTATTATCATAATCACCCGAGGTAATCTGAACCGGGTCGCCCTCACCATTATAAAGATAAAAATGCGTACGCCTGCGATCAAGGTATCCGACATAGTCCCTTTTAAACTGCAGTCTGTCGATGACCCATGGTTTGGGTTTTTCATCCTCTACTTCTTCGCCATCATCGTCCAATTCTTTCGGTTCAGGGTCTCGTATGGTAAGAAGCATCCTGCTACCATCTGGCGACCAGAGAAACTCTTCAATCCCCTGTTCCACATGTGTATATTGCTGTGCTTCACCGCCACGCAGATCAAGAAGCCATACTTGTGATTTTGCATCTTCGTCATCACCGCGTGTCCCGATAAAACCGAGCGAGCTACCATCGGGGTTCCACTGTGGACTTCCGGCGTTTGTATATGAAGCCGTCATGGGAATAGTCACTTCCCCATCAGCAGATGTCATCCATATCTGGTTAAAAGATTTATTTTTTTCTTCATCGATACGGCTAACGACATAGGCAATCCAGTTACCATCCGGACTTACGGTTATTGAACCGGGTGTTTTTATACCCAGAATATGATCGATAGTAAATTTATCTGATATGTCCTGTGCATTAACCAAGCCAGTAACAAAATTGGCTGCAAAAATTAAGATTACTGAAAATTTAATCAACCCCCGGATGATCATCTCTTTTCTCCATCAAAAATAAGTTTAATGGATATAATTATTATCAAAGGACGTTATTTTAGCAAACTAATATTGAAACAAAAAAGGCGATCCTAAAACCGCCTTTATGGCTTAGCCCCCTAAGTCTGTGGCTAACTTGCGTCGGCGCTTACGCCAGCCTAGTCTTGTGTACTGTCA
>JAUILB010000201.1 GCA_030432815.1 Alphaproteobacteria bacterium
TCGGCGGTTTCGGGTATTTGAACGCGTGTCTGCCAATATTGTGTAAAATTTTCAAGTGGCACATCGGAAGAGGTGTATACAAGCATAATAGTTGCTTGGGAATGTCCCACTTGGCTGTTGTCTTTCGAAGAACCTGTAGAAATTATAGCTAATTGTGTTTTAGTATTATCGCTTGCTAAATTTTCCTGTAAAAGAAAAGGCATATAATAATAAGGGAAGTGAACTGACCAGGCCCCTTGAGTGTCATTTAATGTGAATAAGTCACCTTTTAATTCAAGGTTATATGATTCAGGGGTAATTGTTTTTTGTGGCAGTGGAGCGCTTAATAACCCTGAAAATTTGTTGGCAAGTAGCTGTCCTCCATAAACGCCGAGTTGATCCGGCCAATAAAATAGCATATCTGCTATAGCGTCTTTTTCTTGTGGAAGGATTATTTTATTCTCAGCGAAACGAAATTTTACATAAGAATTAATCAAATAATAAAGATGTTCGCGCAGTGGCGGTATTTGTTGCTCCGTTAAATTATGATGATTATCTACAAGGTAATTATGGAAATTAAGCATCTCTACCATAATTTCGCTATGACTGTAGATCGGGTCTTTCAACGTTTCAGTGCTATATCCTTGCTGTGGCTCCTGACCATAAACTGGCATACTTGTTAGAAATAGTATTATTAGTAAGTATTGAAAAAATTGCATGTTTACCCCCAAAATAAGTAAATGTTCACTATATCATATAATATTATTGCGATTTATGAAAAATATCCAATGTTTTAAGCGCAAGTTCAAAATGATTGGCACCAGGGCCACCCGATACATTTTTGGTCAGGGCCACGGCACGGTTATGATCAAGACATAAAATCATCATGGTAAGCCCGCCGACACTGCCACCCGAATGCATGACCGTATTGGGGTGATCACGCATTATGTTTTGGAATTCTTCGGAATAATTATCCATATAACGGTCAAACCCAACTACCCAACCAATCCCGTGATAGGAAGGAGGAAGGATTGTAAACATTTCCTTCAGTGTTTCCGGCTTCAAGTAGCCGGATTTTGTGTGGGCAAGGGCAAAATTGACCACATCAATCGGTGAAGCCAGAAAACCGCCACCGGCATATTTATAACTTGCGTTAACCTCCGGGCTGTTTTCAAGGACACCGTCATTAAAATCATAGGCGCTTTGGCGATTTTTAATTATCGGCTTATTATCATCAAATATTGTATTTTTAAGATCAAGTGGTTCAAGCACTTCTTCTCTTATAATGGTTTTGAAATCCTTACCGGATACATTTTCCATCGCAGCCGAAATCAGCGTCCAGGCATATGTGGAATAACTGTATTCTGTACCCGGTTCAAACAAAAGATCATCATCTTTAAAAATTTCAAGCGCATGAATGCTGTCCGTGTATGTTTTGTTGGCCAGGAATTCATTATCGCGATAATGACGAATGCCCGCCACATGCGCTGCAAGTTGGCGCAGGTTAATAGAAGGATGCTTTTCCGGCCACTGCGGAACATATGTACGAATAGGGACATCAAGATCAAGTTCCCCACGTTCAACCATGCGCATCATCGCTGCTGTTGTGATTACCTTGGCGACGGAACCGATCCGCATCAAAGTACCGGGAACCATAGGCGTTTTATATTCAAGATTGGCATAGCCGAACCCTTTGGCCCAGATGATCCCGTTTTGATCGCCAATGGCAACGTTGATTCCAGGAACAGATGGCAGGGTCGCCATTTCAGTAAAAAGTGCTGTTGCCTGTTCTTCTGCTGTTTGCGCAAGGGCAGTTGCAGTTATGCAGATGTAAAATAATGCGATGCGGATGATCATTATGGTTCCCTTTTTATTTTAAAATTTACACGGCTGATGCCATTTCGTCCAGTAGACTTATTTTATTGCTAAGGCATATCTTTTCTGATTAAGTTTTAGGAAAGGGGAATTTAATGAAAAAAATACTGATATTATTACTTATGATACCATTTACGGTTACCGCGCAGGACCAGCTGCCGGATACGATCGAAGCTGGATGGCAAGGAAAACCAGTCTGTGAAGTGCTTTATGAGGATGAGCAGATCCGCACAGGCACCTGTACTTATCCCCCCGGTATCGGGCAGGAACGCCATACACACGGCCCTTATTTTACATATGTGGTATCAGGCGGTACATTAAGGGTTACAAGCCCGCGGGGGACATTTGAAAGCACAAGCGTCACAGGAAACAGTGGAAAAAGCAATGGCGTTGAATGGCATGAGCTTCTGAATGTCGGGGATACAACCATTCAGTTTTTTTTCATTGAAACCAAATATGAAGTGGGAAAATGAGTAAGGATGGAACTATAATCATTCAAGCAATGGATGACGGTATTAGAGCCCCTGATCCTGACCTTGATGCGGTTGATATTTTTTATGTGCTGGAACGTCATGGATGGAGCAGTTGCTATCTCTATGTTAATAAAAAAACTCATTTTATGGGGCCAACACATATATGGGGGTCACCATTGGACGTTTTGGCAGACGGGATGGCCGAATTTCTTGCGGGCACGAACAAAGTAAATTTTACCTGGTATGACGAGCCCGGAACCTATGATTGGTTTATAAATCGTGATGAAGATCAGCATCACGTCATGGATGTTACAATTAACATGTATGCAGATGAAGAACATAATCTTAAGATCGAACCGCCTAAATCTGATTTATATGAAACTATTAAATTCAAAGTAAAAACAAAGCATTTTACGACATGTTTATTAAAGCAGTTTGAAAAAATTGAAACTCTTATGTGCGAAAATAGTTACCGTATAGGAAGAGAAGGTGAATTTGACCAGGCTACATTGGCGCGCTTTAAAAAAGCGTATCATGATAAATATGGTACCTGATCAGGGTAGTCGTGAGCAATAGATAAAAATTACCGACACGACTTCATGGTAATATCCGGACGCGATGTGCTGGTGGGGAATTGGGAAATCCCACCTTTTGGCTGATCAATTTTTGTTTTTTCGCGTCTTCTCATATTCATCATATGATGTGGTAAGCCGCGCAAGGCAGTCCTGCTGCTGATGACCGATGAGTTTGTAACATGATTGTCGCCGGTTTTCCTGAATACCATTATAGGCCATGCGGTTAAAATCCGCGCAGGATGACAGGCAAAGAGCAAAGGTAATAAAAAATAATCTGGCCATTGGTAAGGTTCCACATTTCTAAATGTACAAACCCACCCTCACGGCAAAAAATTTATTTTGAAAGCCAGATAATGTCAACGTTATTGATGTTATGCTTTTGTCCGCTTCCGAAATTTCAGTTGGACAACTGTGTTATCTTCTCGGGGAATGGTAATTGTGACCTTGGTTCCTTTTTCAAGTTCACTCTCTATATTAATTTCACCGTCATGAAGTTTAACGAGCGCATGTACGATGGAAAGACCAAGGCCGGTACCTTCATGTGATATGTGGGGGTTATTTTCTACGCGGGTGAAGGGGGTAAGGACCTTTTCAATGTCTTCTTCGCTAATCCCTTCACCATTATCCTCAACGGATAAATAAAAATAATCATTGTCGAAGGTGGCACTGGTTGTGATTTTACCATTCGGGCTCGTAAACTTTATAGCATTTGAAATCAGATTGACCAGAATCTGCTTCACTGAACGTTCATCCGCATAAAGGAAAGGGATATCCTGTTGAATATTATAAGTACAACTTAAGGATTTTTCATTGCTAAGGGGGTAAAGATGTTCATAGCATTTTTTGATACATGTTTCGATGTTGATGTCAGTTTTGTGTAGCGTTCTTTTGTCCGCTTCGATTGTGGATAAATCAAGAATATCATTGATAAGGTTCAGAAGATAATTGCTGGCGCTATTGATGTTATCAATATATTCACGGTATTTTTCATTATTCAGCCTGCCGTACATCTGATTTTTCATGATATGTGAAAAACCGATTATGGCATTAAGCGGTGTACGCAGGTCATGGCTCATATTGGCCATGAATTGCGATTTTGTTTTATTGGCCTTATCAAGTTCTTCAGTGCGTTCCCTTACCAGTTTTTCCATATATATGCCCTGGCCGGACATGGTGATAACCACAATAGACAGAAACGAAGCGACAATCATCGCCCCGAAGCCAATAAGGAATGGCTGAAGAGAGCCATGGCGAGCATAAAATTCCGGCTTTTTATAAAGATCAATAGTCCAGACCCGATTAAATACAGGAATGTCCACAGTGAAATCTGACGCATTTAAATCCAGTTCACTGTTTGAATGGAAAAGTGTGATCAGACCATCAGGGGCTTCCTTGTCCGTAACGGCAAGGTCAAGATCTTGCGAAAAAGGCTTGGCAATAATGTCGCTTAACATATTGCTCAACGATAAAAGCAAAGTGTTGTAGCCTAACAATTTATCCCCATCATAGCTTGCAAGATACATGGATACGATCGTTTCCAGCTGACCAGTATTTAAAATTATTGGCGATGTGATGGATGGTATTCGATTTTCAGCAGTATATTGAAGTGCAGTATGGCGCATATCATTTACATTAAGATCCCCGCCCACGGCCATGTAATAAGTATCATAGGGTTCAATATATCTGACCATAACATAATGATCTTTTTCTGTAACGGGAACGCGTACACCATTTACAGTTTCACCGACAAATATATCCTGCCCGTATTCCTGATCAAGCTGATGGTCAAATTCCGCCAAGTAATCATGCGGAACATATTCGTTCCAGTTGACAGTAAGAATTGTTGGGTCGTTGGGAAGTACTGTATCAGCAAAGCTTTTAAAAGATTCTCTGGTTGTTCCTCCCGGTGCTGTCCTGAGGCTTTCCATAATTTGCAATATAGAATGGTAGTGTTCATTTGCATTTTCAATACTGTCTGAAAGAGCCGTAATTTGCTGCTTAAATATCAGATCCAGGCGTTCATGCTCCCAGTTGTGGCCCAGGCGGTGAATCCCTTCCGCCATGAAAAAGGAAAAAAGCAGAAACAATGACACAATGATTTTGCGACGAAGGGTAAATATTGCCAGACAAAATAACAGTGATGCAAAAATTACGATTGATGACATGTCACCGAGCCATTTGAAGACCCAATCGTTAAAATATGAGTTAAACGCGGGCTGACCGAAATAAATCAAAATGGCAGTAGCAAGTGTGGCGTATAATAGCGACGGCAGAAAACCGGCAACAAAATAAAATTTTATCTGTTTCCTTGGATTAGAAAAGTCACTGGGCATACAGTCAAATTTTTCTACCAAATATGCCGCTAGAAAAATCTGCACTGTTGTGCTTAAGGATAGTAACGCCCACATTAGCCCTTTATCAGCAAGCAGTTCTGCGCTGCCAGCATTAAAATGGGCAAGGAAACTTCCTACCAGGATACCGGGCCAGACCCTTGTCCCAAGCATCAAAATAAGGCCGACGGCAATACCTGTCGAAGGATAAATAACGAACGTATAATCCGTTCCCTCAGCAAATGTGTGTGCGGCGTACCGCAATAGGAAATACGTTACGCCTGTGAATATACAGGCGAGCAAAACACTGTCTTTTATTCTATTCCAAATAAAAATCAGATAGTTCAACGTACTGCCCTAACCAATATTTTTTCCCCCATAACTGATAATTTGTAGCTTATCTT
>JAUILB010000202.1 GCA_030432815.1 Alphaproteobacteria bacterium
AACATGACCACCTGATTGATGCTCATGCCCATAAAATTCATCAGGAATATTGAAAGAAGAAAAGATCCGGGGATTGAAACAGCAACAAGTAATGCGGTTCTTTCACCGAGCGCAACAATCATTGCAATCGATACAAGCAGAATTGCAGAAATAATGCTATTTTGAAGACTTGATACTGATTGTTCAACCTGTTCTGATGCTTCCCCGACGAAATCATAATTTACACCTTCCGGCCATTGTTCAGCTGATCTTCTGACGATTTCTTTTGCGATTGCATCAGTTGCGATAATATTTTCACCCGTACGTTTACTAACCCCGATTGAAACGGCCGGTTGGTCATTAAATCTAGCATAGCTTACGGGATCTTTGAATGTTTTGCGGATTGTTGCAACATCTTTAAGGGTAACAATACTGTTTCCTGATACTTTAAGCGGGATATTATAAACATCTTCCGCAGTTTCAAGAATACCGGGGATTTTAACAGAAAATCGTCCGTTACCATTATCCAATGACCCAGCCGCTATCAACCGGTTATTAACGGCAATCACATTTGCAAGTTCTGAATAAGACAGTTGATAACTTTCCAGTTTTGTAGGATCGATAACAATTTCCAGTAAGTCTTCGCGCGCACCGGACACTTCAGCTTTCAAAATACTTGGAACAGATTCCAGATCATCTCTTAGGCGCCGCGCAATTTGGTAAATAACGCGCTCAGGTGCGCTACCGTATAAAACCACATTAAGAATGGGAAATTCACTCAAATTAATTTCGGTAATGGTAGGTTCTTTTGTCTCCGCCGGAAACTCTGAACGGGCTTTGTCCACCTGTTCCCGAACATCTAGAAGTGCCAAGTCAGGGTCAATTCCAGCATTAAATTCAATTATTACGCTGGCACCACCCTCACGACCAATTCCGCGCAGCATTTTAATGCCTTCGATTGTACGAAGCGTTGTTTCGAGAGGCTTAACGAGAAGGCGTGCTGAATCCTCAGGCGAAATTCCGTCATGAACCAGACTGACATAAATAGTGGGAATCGTGATATCCGGTGAAGCTTCCTTCGGCGTAGTTATATAGGCAATCGTACCACCAATAAAAATCAGGCTTAAACAAAGCAGGACTACACGGTAATGATCAATTGCAGCACTAATTATAGCGTTCATTGTTTAGCCCTTCAGTTAACAGCAGTTACAGTGTTTACGGTTTCGCCTGCTTTTACAAATTCATGACCTTCTACGATTATTTTGGAATTGTTTTCCAGGCCGGATACCCAGATTCCGGTTTCATGATTGCCTAAAATTTCAACCTCTTTAAAATGTACTCTATTTTCATTATCAACTGTGCGCACACCAACAAGCCCCCGATCATCAAGAACAAGTGTTGCAGGTGACATTTTTTGTGCCAACACTTCCTGCGCCTGGATTATTAGTTCGGCGGTTACACCATCCAGTATATTATGATCTGGATTGGCAACTTCCAGTTCCACCCTGAATGTTCGTGTTGCAGTATCAGCAATGGATGAAATATAACGAATTGTACCATTTAACCTTTGCCCGTTTTGAAGAACGGCTCTTGCGGAATCTCCAACCGATATTTTTCCAATGTCATTTTCCGAAATATCTGCAACCACAAGAAAAGGATCCTCTTCCATAATAAGGGCACAGACTTCGCCTTCTTTCATATAATCGCCAACTTCAATAAGACGGTCATTAATAACACCGTCAAATGGTGCGCGAATTACTGTGTTGTCAAGATCAACCTTCATCCGCAGTGAGCGGGCAATAGCCGCTTCTAGTGCAGATTTTGCAGCGGAGTGCTGTGTTTCCGAGCGGTGGCCCTGTGCAAACAATTTCTCTGAAGCGGCAAATTCTAGTTCACGTTGTTTAACCAAAGCGACTGATTCATTATAATTTGCTTCACGGTCTTCAACATCAATGCGACAAATAGCATCGCCCTTGCTGACACGCATTCCTTTTTCAACAGGAAGTTCTACGATGCGGCCTTTTATCTGACTTTTAAGGCTGACAGTTCTAAGCGCTTCAGTGTACCCACGAAGAACAATATCATTTACGAATGGTTCGGCTTTTGCTTCGACAATTTTCACGGTCATAAGTGGATGTTCCGGCACAACAGGATCAGTAGAAGCAGATTCAGTTTCTTCTGACGGGAAAAAGACACCCGACAGTAAGAGCAGTGTTATGCCAACTACAATAAGAAGGGCTGTTCTATATGACTTATTCATAATGTATTTTTCTTACTTAATTTTAAAATTGCTTACCGGTATTTATACGAATGTTATGATCAACTAGATGTATTATTTTTATCCAATAAATCAATGCTATTAAGCCATATTCTTCGTATTTTGCTTCCTGTTCAATTGGCCAGATATTTACTTTAAAATGTTATATATGTAAACATAATTATGTTTTGTGCGCTAACATCAAAAAGGTGTTCAATTACCTGACAGATTAACCATCTGATTTTTCTATACAAAATTGAAAATGTTAAATCATTATCTTTGCGATAAAGGGTTACATGAATGCGATAAAGCTAAAATATCAGTATTTTTCTTTCAATTAAAGAGGTCGTCAATCGAATTTTGATCAATGGTATTTTTATTTTCATCATTTTCTACGGGCAGAAAATAATCATCGATATGTTCTTGCTGAGTTGTTGTTTTTTTACTGTTAATAATAGCTGAGCATTGTTCAATCAGGTTTTCCATTTTAGGAGAATAGTCATTCACAACTTTTCTAACTTTTTCCATGTTATCTATTTTTACAGCTTTTTGCACAACTGCTATTGTGCTGAGCAATAAGTTATCCATTTCAGCAATGTGCTGTTCAAAGGGTAGTTTATATCGCGTTGGTACATGGTTATATGCCTGGATTGCGAGATCCTTATCCTGGAAAATACTTTGTTCAAAATGTTTCTGATAGGAAATGGCTTTCCAATTAATTATATCATCCAGACAATCCGGCAAGTCTGCCAACATACCCAAAAGCATATGAATTTCGTTAAAGTGATTGAGATAATCTGTTGCCAGTAGTGTTTGAGGATTGATATTTTTTCCCACTACTAGCTTCTGATACTTTAAGTATTCTGCATCTTCAATATTCATGAAGTATCAAATTTCTATGTCAATTGTTACAGTTATATTACTACAATGTGTCAAATTTATATTGATTAATTATTAATGAATTATTCTAAATCAAAAAAGAAAGGCCCGCGAAAATATCGCGAGCCTTGATTAATTCGTTAAATTAATGATTTAGGATGAGAAATACATTTCAAACTCAACTGGATGTGGGGTCATATCAAGTTTTTGAATTTCTCCACGTTTAAGCTCTATATAAGCGTCAATCTGATCATCCGTAAATACGTCACCTTTTTTCAGGAACTCACGGTCCTTGTCAAGTGCATCAAGTGCTTCATCAAGAGACGCAGCGACGCGTGGCACCTGTTTTAGTTCTTCTGGTGGAAGGGCGTAAAGGTCTTTATCCATAGCGTCACCAGGATGAATTTTATTTTCGATGCCATCAAGTCCTGCCATCATTAGAGCGGAAAATGCAAGATATGGGTTTGCGGTCGGGTCAGGGAACCTTACTTCAACACGTTTGCCTTTTGGGCTTGCTGCATATGGGATACGGCACGAGGCTGATCTATTACGCGCCGAATAAGCCAACAATACCGGTGCTTCAAAACCCGGAACCAAACGTTTATAACTGTTTGTCGAAGGGTTAGTGAATGCATTAATTGCTTTAGCGTGCTTAATAATACCACCTATATAATAAAGGCAAGTTTCAGAAAGATCGGCATAGCTGTTACCTGCAAATAGCGGCTTGCCATCTTTCCAGATGGACATATGCACGTGCATTCCTGAGCCGTTATCTTTTGCGATCGGTTTTGGCATAAATGTTGCCGTCTTGCCATAAGCCCGGGCCACCTGATGAACAATATATTTATAAATTTGAACCCGCTCCGCAGTTTCAACAAGTGTACCAAAAGTAAGTCCAAGTTCATGTTGTGATGGTGCAACTTCCTGATGGTGCTTATCCATTGGAAGTCCACATTCTTTCATCAATGAAACCATTTCACTGCGTATATCCTGACAGCGATCATATGGCTCTAGGGCAAAATAGTTTCCGGTGATGCCGGCTCGGTGGGCTTTGTTACCGTTTTCATCGCTTTTTGCGCTATTCATTGGTGTTTGTGCATCATCCAGAGAATAACCGGCACTTGCGTAATCAACATTATATTTCACATCATCAAACATGAAAAATTCTGGCTCTGGCCCAAAATACGCAGTGTCACCAACGCCGGAAAATTTTAAATATGCTTCTGCACGTTCAGCAGTGGAACGTGGGTCACGCTCATAACCTTCACCTGTTGCGGGTTCAACAATTGAACAGAATATAGCCAGAGTTGGCTGATCATAAAACGGATCAAGTATAACTGTTGATGGATCCAGTTTAAGGATCATATCTGACTGATCAATGGATTTCCATCCTGATACGGAAGAACCGTCAAACATAACGCCTTCTTCAAACATATCTTCGTCCACCACATCTGCACACATGCTCAAGTGGAACATTTTTCCTTTTGGATCAGTGAAGCGAAGATCAACATATTCAATCTCTTCTTCTTTGATGAGGTCTAGCACTTTTTTTACGTCTGACATTTTTTTTCCTAAGTTATATTTAAAGTTAATGGTTGATATATTTAAATTGCTTCTTCCCCGGTTTCACCGGTTCTGATGCGGATAGCTTCTTCAATATTGCTGATGAATATTTTACCGTCGCCAATGCGGCCTGTTCTTGCGGCTTGCTGAATGGCTTCCACAGCCCGTTCAACTAAGTTGTCTTCAAGGATTATTTCGATTTTTACTTTAGGGAGAAAATCAACAACATACTCTGCGCCGCGGTAAAGCTCTGTGTGCCCTTTTTGGCGGCCAAAACCTTTTGCTTCGATAACGGTGATGCCGGAAAGGCCAACCTCGTGCAGAGCTTCCTTAACTTCATCAAGCTTAAATGGCTTAATAATAGCTTCAATTTTTTTCATAATATATAATCGCCCTTGAAACTGTTTTCTTTAATGTTGTCTTTCATTTGCACTTTTCGTGCCAACTTTCAGAAAAGGCTTATTTGGGGCTTTTTGTAGTGATGCACAGTTGTTAGCTGCAAAGATATGATTAATTTTGCAACAATAACTGCTTAAAATTTGTGCAAAGGGCAAAAAAATGACCATTAATAGAATTTGGGCCGACAATCCATATTTTGTAATAATCACACTTGACGCACGCTCCAGTAATCCTTAAAAGGACTTCACTTTCCACTTATGGCGGGTGTAGCTCAGTAGGTTAGAGCGCCAGATTGTGATTCTGGATGTCGCCGGTTCGAATCCGGTCACTCGCCCCATTTATCATTTTACATTTTTCTCTTACAATTGAGTAGTTGTTAATATTACTTCAATCGTTCTCTGTTTATAATTATCACCGCAAAAAATATCAGAAATGAATATAATTGTGTTTAGTGTGAGATCGGAATATCATCTTCAGTATATGATGTTTGTTATAAACTGTAGAATAAAAAGGAGAATTGTTAAGGTGGCTTTGGCAACCAAAATAGTTA
>JAUILB010000203.1 GCA_030432815.1 Alphaproteobacteria bacterium
ATACGTATAATATTGAACGCGTGGAAATTTTACGCGGGCCACAATCCACACTTTACGGTTCAGATGCTATAGGTGGCGTGATTAATATCGTCACAAAATCGGGTGGTGACGGCCTTGGCGGAAAAATATTTCTTGAAGGCGGATCGTTTAATACCGTACGTGGCGGCGCAGGTATTTATGGCGGCGATGAAAAACTAGGTTATAATTTATCGGCAAGCGGGTTTTATACGGATGGCATCTCATCAGCAGATGAAAATGATGGAAATACGGAAAGAGACGGCCTTGAAAGCTATAATTTTTACGGTAAAATCACTAGCAATCTAAACGAACTATTTCGCCTTGAAGCCATGAGCCGTTATTCCAATAACAGGACCAAATTCGATAGCTTCGGTCCCATGGATGGTGATGAAATTTCACATGTTGATGAATTCTCATTTGCGCTTCGTGGGCATCTGGATCTGCTTGACGGCAGGTTCAGCAATATAATTTCCGGCGAATATTCAGAAATTGACAGAAAAAATATAAGCACTGGTCTTCAAACTTTCGAGGCAACAGGAAAAAGGGTAAATTTTGATTATCTTGGTGTCTATGAGATGAGCTCTGATATAACTGTTTCTGGCGGTTTACAGCACGAAACCACAAAATCTGTGCAGGCATCAGATGAAAGCTTTGATTTAACAAGTGTGTTCGGCGAACTTGCATTTACAGGTATTGATGGACTGGTACTAACCGGCGGCGCGCGCTACGATGATCATAAAACATTTGGGGATCGAACAACCTTCAGGGTAACCGGATCATATGAATTTGCACAAACAGGAACACGACTGATCGCAAATTGGGGAGAAGGATTTAAAGCGCCAAGCATTAACCAGCTTACCTTTATTTGTGGCTTCTGCGGTGCGACAGAACCAAATACAAACTTGAAACCGGAAATCGCCCGCGGATATGAAATTGGTGTGGAACAACCGATATTTGAAGACCGCATTACCCTTGCTGCAACCTATTTTCATTTAAAAATAGATGACGCAATTGATTTTGACACGGCGCAGGGTGGCTATGTGAATTTGGCAAAGACCAAATCTTCCGGTGTTGAACTAAGCATAAATGCACAAATTCTGGATAATCTTTACATAAGCGGAAATTATACATTTACCGACGCAATCGATTTAATTGGAAATACAACACTTCCGCGGGAACCACGTCATAGATTTTCAGGGCGTGTAGATTGGGAAGTAACTGACCAAATAAATGCAATTGTAACGGTTACCCATAATGGCGATGAAACACAAAATGAATTTAGCCCGGTTCCGATCCTTGATGGCTGGACGCGGGTGGATTTCAAACTGTCATACGAAATAATGGAAGACTTGAGCCTCTATGGTCGCGTTGATAATATTTTAAATGAAGAATATCAGCATGTTCCCGGATATGGCACACCTGACAGATCTTTCTTCGCAGGGATAAGAAAGAATTTCTGATGATCAAAACAAAGAGCCGCATCGCAAAAACACTTCGTGCCCTTTTTGGTGCGGCTCTTTTATCCTATCCGGCTACTTTCATTGGCATGGAAACCAAGGCACAGGAACAGCTGCCAACCGTAATGTCATTGGATTATTGCGCTGATCAATATGTCCTATCCCTTGCGCAGCGTAATCAGATAATCGCCCTTTCGGACGCGGCAGAAGATCAATTTTCCTATCACCGCGCCCGCGCCAAAGGCATCCAGAAAAACGGAAGCTCAATCGCGGAAGTGGTTATATATGCGCCGGACATAGTGGTACAAACATATTCAAACGCGCCAAGAATGGGCGAAATCACAAAACGTGCGGGTATTAAACTTATAAGCACCACATATGGCCGCGATATAGAAATAATGTTTAAAAATATGAACATGATCGGAAGTGCCATCGGCCAGCAGGAAAAAGCCGAAGCCATTATCGATGAATATAAGGCACGACTTGCAAAAATTAAAAATAGCCCGCAAAGCAACCTTACCGTTTCTTATCTGACCCCAAGCGGATTTACGGCCGGAAGCGGCACTTTCGTCGATGATATTATCAAGCTCTCCGGCTTTCAAACTTACGCATCCAAAAAACATTATACGGGCTGGCTTGAACTGCCACTGGAAGATATGATTATTGATCCGCCCGATATCATCATTACCAGTTTTTTTGACAGCAACATGGAAAACCAATCCCGATGGAGCCTGAGCAGACATGATCATCTTCTTAACATGATCCAGGATATCAAAACAATTCATTTACCAGGTGCGCTGATGGCCTGCGACGGTATTTTTTTAATTGATGCCGCAGAACAAATTCGCTCGGAAGCAAAGAAAATGGGGATAATTGAATGAGCCGATATGTGTTTGGCAATACTGTTCTTTTGGTAGCACTAATCATTGTCGCAGTCTTATCCCTGCTGTTTGGTCGTGTCGATTTATCATTTACCGAAGTTGTCGATGCATTATTTGGAAACCCTAACGATCCGCTAACCATAATTGTCAGGGAACTTCGTCTGCCTCGTGTTATTCTTGGTATTGTTGTCGGGGCCGCCATGGGCGTATCAGGGGCTGCTCTTCAGGGAGTACTTAGAAATCCATTGGCAGACCCCGGCGTTGTCGGTGTTTCTGCCAGTGCCGCTCTTGGCGCCGTCATTGCAATTCATTTGGGGGCGGCATCCATCTGGCCGATGTTGATCCCTATTTTCGCAATGGGTGGCGCACTCGCCGCTACATTTATTCTTTTTCTTATTTCCGCGCGTGAAAGTAGCGTTCTTATGCTTATTCTCGTCGGGATCGGAATTAGTTCGCTTGCGATGGCTGCCATATCGCTTGTGATGAATTTGGCTGAATCCCCGATGACCATCCGCGATATGATTATGTGGATGCTTGGCTCCCTTGAAAACAGAACAGTGAGTGATTTGTTGCTCGCCCTGCCCTTTATTCTTTTTGGCTGGCTAATGATGATCAATATTGGGCAGGGGTTAAATGCGCTTAGTATCGGCGAAGATACCGCACAAACGATGGGCATCAATATAAAAGGGCTTAAACTCAGAGTGGTGGTTGGATCTGCCATCAGCGTTGGGGCTGCTGTCGCCGTCTGTGGCAGTATTGGTTTTGTCGGTCTTGTCGTGCCCCATATAGTGCGAGCCCTTATTTGTAATGAACCTGGAAAGATACTGCTGCCAAGTGCGCTTATGGGCGGACTTTTACTAACACTTGCTGATTTGGTCACTCGTATTCCACAGTTCAGCACTGATTTGCGCCTTGGTGTTGTAACATCGCTAATTGGGGCACCGGCATTCCTTTATATTATCTATCAAACACGAAAGAATATGCGATGAGCGGGCTTGATATACAAAATATAAGCCTTGATCTTGATGGCAACAAAATACTGGAGAATGTTTCTGTATCGGTAAGAGAAGGTGAAGTTGTCGGACTGATAGGACCCAATGGTGCGGGGAAAAGCTGCCTTTTAAAATCAATTCTTGGTTTACTGGATATTAAGTCCGGCAAAATATCTATTGATGATCAGAATATTGATGATTTGGACCTTAAGGAACGCGCAATGAAAATGGCCTATGCCGCCCAGGGTGCGCCGGTTTACTGGCCCTTGACGGCGGAAACAATTGTCGGACTTGGAAGGGTTCCACACTTAAACCCGTGGCAGAAACTTACAAAAAATGACAAGATTGCTATTGATTATGCGATGGAACGTACTGATTGCGCCGATCTGAGTGACAGGCTTGTGACAACCTTATCAGGAGGTGAACGTGCGCGCGTTCTTCTTGCCCGTGTGCTTGCAACAGGCGCAAAATATATTCTGGCTGATGAACCTGTCGCAGCACTTGATCCATCACACCAGTTGCAGGTGATGAATATTCTAAGCAGTCTCTCCAAAAGCGGTCATGGTGTGCTTGTGGTACTTCATGATCTTGGTCATGCCCTCAGATATTGTGACCGTCTGATACTTTTAAACGACGCTAAAGTCATCGGACAAGATGTGCCGGAGAAAATATTAAGCGATCAAAATCTTAAAAATATTTTTGGCATTTCTGCTTCCAGGTGGGCAGAAAATGGTCATTCATTATTATCCCCCCTAAATGTGCTGGATGAAACATAAATGACAATGACCATCATGTTGCAGGGAACAGGTTCAGATGTTGGAAAATCAATCCTTGTAGCCGGACTTTGCCGGGCTCTTACCAAACGCGGTTTTCGGGTTATGCCCTTCAAACCGCAAAACATGTCAAACAATGCTGCCGTCACCAAAGACGGCGGTGAAATCGGCCGGGCCCAGGCACTTCAGGCAATCGCCAGCGACGTAGAACCCTCAGTGGATATGAACCCGATCCTTCTGAAGCCGGAAAGCGATATAGGAGCACAAATCATAGTCCACGGGAAACCGGTTCGCACCATTGATAGTGACTACTACCGACAGAATAAAAAAGCACTTCTCAGTAAGGTAATCGAAAGCTTTGAACGCTTAAAAAATAAAGCCGATATTGTAATTGTAGAAGGGGCCGGCAGCCCCGCAGAAACAAACCTGCGCGACCACGATATCGCCAATATGGGATTTGCCACAGCCACAAATACGCCCGTCATCATTATTGGTGATATCGACCGTGGCGGCGTCATTGCGTCCCTTGTCGGAACATATGTATTGCTCAATGACACGGATCGAAACCTGATCAAAGGCTATATCATTAATAAGTTTCGTGGTGATGTAACCCTATTTGATGATGCCCTTGCTACAATAACGGAGAAAACTGACTGGCAAAATATTGGTATCGTGCCGTTTTTATCAGAGCTAAAAAAACTTCCGGCGGAAGACGCGGTCATCCTTGAAAGTATCGCAGATAAACAAATAAAAACCATAAAAATTGCGGTGCCGATGTTATCCAGAATTGCGAATTTCGATGACCTTGACCCGCTTAATCAAGAAGCGGATGTTGAAGTATCATATATCCCGCCTGGAAAAATTTTGCCACCGGATGCTGATCTGGTGATATTACCGGGCACCAAATCGACACTCGCAGATCTTGACTTTTTACGGGTGCAGGGATGGGATATTGATATTGCCGCCCATATCCGCAAAGGCGGCAGGGTACTTGGAATATGTGGTGGTTATCAAATGCTGGGAAAAATTGTGGTCGATCCCGAAGGTGTTGAGGGCAAAGCAGGAAAACAGCCTGGGCTTGGATATCTGGATGTCACGACAACAATGCAACCCTATAAAGAGGTTGGATTAACTTCTGCAGATTGCAGCGATCTCGATTGTAAAACTAAGGGTTATGAAATCCATATTGGTAAAACGGAAGGCCCTGATACTGAACGTCCATATTTAAAAAGTGGTGACCGTCCTCTTGGCGCAACATCCCTGGATGGAAAAATTATTGGCGTTTATTTACATGGGCTATTCAGCGATGATCATTTCAGAATGAAATATTTGGCTGATTATCGAAATGGGCGACTTGAAAAATCAACCTATCTTCAAAATATTGATGAAACACTTGACCGCTTGGCAGGGCAGCTGGAACGAAA
>JAUILB010000204.1 GCA_030432815.1 Alphaproteobacteria bacterium
TTTGCCTTAACCCATAATTCTTCAAGTTCATCAAGTGAATATTGGTCGAATAATTTATTATTTTTTTCAATATGTTGTTCAATTTTATTAAAGCGATTTGTAAATTTTGAATTGGCGCGCCTTAATGCTTTTTCCGGATCGATTTTAAGGTGCCTTGCAAGGTTCGCGTAAACAAACATCATATCGCCGAACTCTTCTTCAATTTTATCGTGATCCTGCTTGTTTTTAATGAGTTCAGCCGAAAGTTCGGCCATTTCTTCGTTCAGTTTGTCGATCACCTGTAATGTGTCCGGCCAGTCAAACCCGACCCTTGCGGCGCGTTTTTGCAGCTTTACCGCGCGGGTAAACGCCGGCAGACCGATGGTAACCCCATCAAGAATACTTTTTTGGTCTTTATCTTCGCGCTCTTTGGCTTTCTGTTCTTCCCAGGCGACCGTTTGTTCATCGGCATCGCGATAATTTTCATCGCCAAATACATGAGGATGGCGGCGGATCATTTTGTCTGAAATCGCGTCCACCACATCGGAAAACTTGAAATGACCTGCTTCTTCAGCCATGCGGGCATGGAAAACGGCCTGGAATAATAGATCGCCAAGCTCATCCTTCAACGCGTCCATATCGTTTTGTTCAATGGCTTCTGCGACTTCGTATGCTTCTTCGATCGTATAGGGTGCAATGGTTTCAAAGGTTTGTTCCACGTCCCAGGCGCAGCCATCCTTTGGGTCACGCAGCTTTTCCATTATTTTCAGTAATTTATCCATTTTATTCCATTTTTCTGTTTATCAACCGAAGCGCAGGATGATCATGTACCATGCAGTCAACCACTTCGCGGGCGCCAATACGTTCCGCCACTTTTATCGATCCGGTGTTTCTTTTTCAACCAGTGAATTGACCTCATCCATCCGAAGCTGATAAAGCCCGAATTCCGCAACCGCAAATGCGGCTTCCGTGGCAAAGCCATTGCCCCAATAATCTTTTGCAAAGCTATAGCCCAGTTCAATAAAACGGCTGGCATTTCCTTCTTTAGTAGGTTTATGTAGTCCTTCCCAATAAAACCAGTCGATTTTGCCATCATTAATCCGTGTGAAATAAGAAAAGCCACAGCGGCCAATGGGTGTGTTATCCGATTTTCTGATAACCATCAGGTGGCCAAGATTTTCTTCATGAAGCGACAGCATGATCCTGATATATTCCCTGTTCTGTTCATGACTTCTGGTAAAACCGGATGTGAACCGCACTACATCCATATCGCTATGCAGATAATCCAGAAATGCGACGTCTTTTTCCTTAAACGGTCTTAAAACCAACCTGTTGGTTTCCAAGCTATACATGTATCCTCCGGTGCGTTTGGCAGATTATACTGGCTTTTTCATTTTAGTAGCTAATAGTCTACATCAAGATTTCAAGTTAACCATTTACAAATATGAATTTTTCTGGAATCCTATAGAGCATAATGTGGTAACAAAGAGTAGGGCAAGATCTTGAAATTGACAATTCTTTCTTTTTTGGCGGGTTTCGCCATTATAAATTCCGTGCATGCACAAAATATTACCTTTAACGAAGGGACCAATTTCGGCATAAGTCTTTCACCGGATGAACGCACATTGGCAATGGATTTGCAGGGGGTTCTCTGGACTTTACCGACAAGAGGCGGTAGCGCAGTTGCCCTTACCAGTGGACAACAACCCGAAGCACGTGAACCTAGTTTTTCACCGGATGGTGAAAAGATTGCATTTCAGGGATTTCACAATGGTTATTTCCATATCTGGACGATAAATGTCGATGGAACTGATCTTCGCCAGATCACATCTGGAAATTTTGATGACCGTGAGCCTGACTGGAGCGATGATAATACGATTGTTTATGCATCGGATAGCGCTGGTAGTTACGATATTTGGGAAGTTGATGTTAGCAGTGGTCGCACAAGACGACTGACAAATCATCCGGACGACGAAGGGCACCCGGATCAGGATGGTGACAGAATACTTTTTACACGGGAAATTAGGGGGGAGTATTCGGAAATTATTCTTGCGGAATTTGATGGTGATGAAAAAACGGAAACAAGCCTGATTAAATCTGATCATACCCGCTATTATCGACCGACATGGACCGATCGTGGTGATGCTTTTACCTATATTTCCCAACAGGATGACGATACCCGCCTTAATTACATTTATGATGTTTATGATGTAGCAGCCTACCGCGACGTAACGGCCATTGAAGACGGGGATATTTTCCCCTTTAAACCGGCCTGGAACAGCCGCGGTATTTATTATACCGCGGACGGCCAGATCAAATTCAGAACGTTGGATGTCAGAACTCGTTCAACTGATGTTCTAGTTACAGTACGGGAAGCTAATGTTATTGATTTCACGGCGTCCATCACGGCAAATGCGCCTGAGTATGTCACGAAAAAACGTGATTTCGATAGTGTTGATCCGCAATATGTACGTGGTATCGGCAGTATGGATGTTTCTGTTGAAACGGATAATATTATTTTTAGCGCGCTTGGCGATTTATGGATGCAGCAGGGCAATGAAAATGCACAAAATCTGACAATTGACAGTAGCCAGGTAAATGATCCTGCATGGACTTTAAATGGCAGATTTGTTGCCTATGTTTCGGATCGGGATGGCCAGATGGATATCTGGATCAGAAACATTTCAAATGGTGTCGAACAGCGAATTACCAATGACGCCCACCGCGAATATCGCCCCACATGGTCCCGTGACGGTAAATCAATCGCATATCTGTCCACCAGAAGCTACTCAAACACCTGGGGTCGGGCTGATCTTAAAGTCATCGATATTGATTACGGCAATATTGAAGTAATAGATGAAGGGATCCATACGCCCGGCCGTCCGGCATGGACGGCGGATGGTGAACATATTATTATCGCAGTGGCTGACCCTGCGACTTCACGTTTTCGAGAAGGTATGCACGGGATACGCCAATATAATATTGATACCAAACAATCAAAAATGCTTGAAATGCCAAATTCAATTGGTCTTTCCACACGTGATGGAAGTGGGCCTGTGGTATCCCGCGATGGCGGTAAACTGGCCTATGTTTCAGAAGGAGAAATCAGGGTTGCCTACATTGATCCGGCTGGAAATATAACCGGTAGCGTTGAAAATCGCTGTGT
The DNA here is from genome assembly GCA_030432815.1 of Alphaproteobacteria bacterium. Lineage (GTDB taxonomy): Bacteria > Pseudomonadota > Alphaproteobacteria > Sphingomonadales > Emcibacteraceae > Pseudemcibacter. The sequence goes on from JAUILB010000204.1 coordinate 3,146, forward strand.
TGATCCGGCACATATGCCGCGTTGGTCGCAGGATGATGAAAAAATTTATTATATGGCCGGCCGTATGCTCAGATCCTGTAACTATTTAACAGGCGAAGTTGAAAATCGAATGATTAACGCAACATGGCAGCGCGCACAGGCAGGTGACAAAACCATCCATGTTGAAAAACTGTTTGACGGAGTTGCGGATCGATACCGGGAAAATGTTGATGTATTTGTAAGCAATGGCCGCATTACAAAAATCGTGCCGCATGGGCAGGATCCTGTGGTTGGTGAATTTCTTGATTATTCGCGTAATACAATGATCCCCGGCCTTATGGCGGGGCACAGCCACCAATCCGAACTTCGCGGGCAGAAACTGGGCCGTAACTGGCTTGCTTATGGCATTACCAGTGTACGGGACCCCGGTTCCAACCCTTATAAGTCACTTATGCGTAAGGAAACATGGGAAAGTGGTAAAATGATGGGGCCACGCATGTTTTATGCGGGTTGGCTTACAGGTGGGGCACGTGTCTATTATGGGCAGTCCTATAATGCCATAACCGAACGCGCCCTTTGGCACGAAATATACCGTATGCAGGATCTTGACTATGATATGGTGAAATCCTATGTGCGCCTTCCGGATGAATATCAGCAGCTATTGGTACGTGAAGCCCATAAGATAGGTATTCCGCTCAGCAGTCATGAAATTGCACCGGCGGTACAAAATAGTATGGACAGCGTGGAACATATCGCGGCCACCAGCAGGCGTGGGTATTCACCCAAATTTTCCTATATGGCAAAAAGCTATGATGATGTGATCAGCATTATTGCACGGTCTGGACTGTTTATTACACCGACAGCTGTTCTTGACAGTAGCTATCATGAATATATTCAACGTTTCCCGCAATATGAGAGCGATGTTAAATACCGCACATTCCTTGATGCATATGAACGGGACAGCCTGATCAGATCGAGATATTCTGCAAATGCACAAAAGGAAATTAAACAGATTCCGGCAGTCAATGAAACTATCAAAAAACTGCATGATGCCGGTGCCAATTTTGCGGCGGGCACGGACAGCCCGTTTTTGCCTTATGGTGTTGCGCAGCACATGGAAATTATTCAATATGTTAATGCGGGTCTAAGCCCCGCAGACGCAATAAGGGCATCCACAATTAATGTGGCAAAAAATCTTGGTGTTGATGATGACCTTGGCACGATTGAGGTTGGTAAACTTGCTGATATGGTGATCTTAAGTGGAGATCCGCTGGATGACATTACCGATATCCATAATGTTCAGGCAACAATAAGGGGCGGCCATCACTATACCATTCAAACTATTCTGGATATGGGGGCACGTTAATGGGGGATAGCAAGGGGTACTGGAAAGATAATGTAAGCCTTGTACTTAAGTTGCTCGCGATCTGGTTTGTGGTGTCATACGGCGCAGGAATCCTGTTTGTTGATTATCTTAACCAGTTCAAATTTTTCGGTTTTCCGTTTGGTTTCTGGATGGCGCAGCAGGGCGCAATTTATGTGTTTGTTGTGCTGATCTTCGTTTATGTCGCAAAAATGAATACGCTTGATAAAAAATACGGTCTTCAGGAAAGCGATGATGATATTCCCGTTGAGGATCTTGAGAAGGGGAACGGTGAATAATGGATGTTCAGCTTCTTACATACATTATTGTCGGATTGACTTTTGCACTTTATATCGGGATTGCCATTTGGGCCAAAGCGGGGTCAACCGATGATTTTTATGTGGCAGGTCATCATGTACCGCCACTTGCCAATGGCATGGCAACCGCTGCGGACTGGATGAGTGCAGCAAGCTTTATTTCCATGGCCGGGTTGATCAGCTTTATGGGACGGGACGGTGCACAATATTTGATGGGCTGGACCGGTGGTTATGTGCTTCTTGCTTTACTTCTGGCACCATATTTACGAAAGTTCGGACAATTTACGGTACCTGACTTTGTGGGTGATCGTTATTATTCCGATGCTGCCCGTCTGGTTGCGGTAATCTGTGCACTTTTTGTATCTTTTACCTATGTCGCCGGGCAGATGCGCGGGGTGGGGATTGTTTTTTCCCGTTTCCTTGAAGTGGATATCACCATGGGTGTGCTTATCGGCATGTCAATTGTGTTTTTCTATGCTGTGCTTGGGGGAATGAAGGGGATTACCTATACACAGGTCGCGCAATATTGCGTGCTTATTTTTGCCTTCATGGTTCCGGCGATCTTTATCGCGATCATGATGACGGGGAATTTCATTCCGCAGATCGGTTTCGGCTCTGCACTCAATGACGGCAGTGGTATTACCCTCCTCGACAAGCTCGACGGACTGAGCACTGACCTGGGTTTCGCAGCCTACACTTCGGGAGTCCGGCCCACTCTCGATGTCGCGGCCATCACGCT
>JAUILB010000205.1 GCA_030432815.1 Alphaproteobacteria bacterium
TTGAGCAAAATTTATCAGTACTAACGTAATGGTTTAAATGAAAAAAATATTAGCTATCGATACAACTTTAGGGGCTTGTTCTGCAGCAATAGTAGTGGATGGTCAAGTTATTGCACGTAATAAGGAATTGCGTGCCAGAGGGCATGTGGAACGATTGTTGCCAATGATAGAAGATGTGAGATTGCAGGCAGAAATTGTCCTTTCAGAACTTGATTTTATTGCTGTAACTGTTGGTCCGGGGACTTTTGCCGGTGTTCGCGTTGGACTTTCGGCTGCAAAGGGCTTGGGGCTGGCATTGGATAAACCGTTAATCCCGATTACTTCAATTGAAGCTTTGGTATATGAATTTTGCTGTAATAATACTGATTTTGAAGGGCAGCTGACTGTATCCATTGATGCAAGAAGAAATGAATTTTATATGCAGGATTTTAATGTTACGGGCGGTATGTTTGAACCAATCAATATTCCACAGGCGCATACTTTTGATGTTGCGGCAAAACATCTAGAAAAAAACACCATAACAATAATAGGGAGTGGTGCAAAATTGCTGCTTGATAGAACGGGCGATGAAGTGGCCTGTTTTCAAAACCCTGATGCTGAATATGTTGGAAAATTGGGATTTAAGAAAATATCTGATGCGGTTTCCTGTCATGATATATTACCACTATACCTACGGGCTCCGGATGCTATTATGCCAGCACCACTTAATATAGTCGTGACTGATGACTGAATTTTCATCACTCCACATTTCGAAAATAGGGGACGCAGGATCAGATTTGCTCGCTCAAATTCATAACCTTTCTTTTGAAGATGATGAAGCACAAAAATGGGATGCTGAGACGTTCGAAGAACTGTTTAAAATAAAGGGTACAGAAGGTTATCTTCTGGAAAAAGATGCCCAGCCTTTAGGTTTTATTTTGTTCCGGCACCTATATGATGAGGCGGAAATTATTACCTTTTGCATATTGCCAAGATGGTGTAATAACGGTTATGCTACTTTTCTTTTAAAAACGATTATAAAAAGCCTGGAACAAAAGGCTGTCAAAAGGGTATTTCTGGAAGTTCGTGAAAATAATAATGCGGCCATAGGACTTTATCACAAATGTTCTTTTAAACAAATTGGTCGTCGCGAAGGATATTATAATAGCAGTCCGGGCAATAAAATTGATGCTCTTGTTATGCAGTTGGAATTAAGCAACTAAACGAACGGCAAAACAAAATAGGAAATTAATATGGCTTCTGAGATAGAAAAATTATGTATAGAAAAAAATATGCGCATGACGGATCAGCGCCGTGTAATCGCACGTGTGCTATCGGAAGCAGATGACCATCCTGATGTAGAGGAAGTGTATAGGCGTTCAACTGAGATCGACGATCAGATAAGTATAGCGACCGTGTATCGAACAGTCCGTCTCTTTGAAGAAGCTGATATTCTTGAGCGGCACGATTTTAGAGATGGTCGCTCACGTTATGAGCTTGTAACAGAATCCCATCATGATCATATGATTGATGTTGAAAGTGGTGAAGTGATTGAATTTGTAGATGATGAAATTGAAAAATTACAAGAGCAAATCGCAGAAAAACTGGGCTATAAACTTATAGATCACAGGATGGAACTTTATGGGATCAAGAAAAAAAATTGATGCATGCACGGATTAACAGAAATATAGCTATTTTTGTTGATGAGTGGTATAGACGGCGGCACTGTATGGGTACCTCATGCAGTGTTTGTTTTGTTTGAGAACGATATAAATGCGTAAATACTTCAAAATATTGAAAATAGCGATTTATCTCGGGATTTTGTTGCCTCCGACTATCCTGCTGAAAAAGCTCAGGTTTCCAGGCTATAAAGCCTGGCCCCATTGGGTTCATAAGTCCATGTGTCTTGCGCTTGATGTACGTGTTAAAACCTTTGGACATGCATTGGAAGGCTCCCCTACGTTATTTGTATGCAACCATGTGTCCTATCTGGATATCATTATTCTTGGACATATTATTAAAGGGTGCTTTATAGCGAAAAGAGATATGATTGATTGGCCTGTACTTGGCTATCTATCCACATTACAACGCACAATTTTTATTGACCGTGAAAAAAGAGCTGAGGTGCAAACTCAACGGCAGGAAATACAGGATCGTATTAAGGGTGGGGATAGCTTGATCCTGTTTCCTGAAGGTACAACCTCTAATGGAGGTGTGGTTCTTCCTTTTAAAAGTTCATTATTTGGCGTGACTGAAAATTATATTCATCCGATGGCTGACGGGGAAGGAAGGCCAATTGATTTAATGGTACAGCCAGTGACTTTGGTTTATAAGCGTATCAATTGTATGCCGACAAACAGAACCAACAGGAATAAGATCGCATGGTATGGCGATATGGACATTGGACCACATTTCAAAGAATTTTTAAATCAACAGAATGTAGAGGTTGAAGTTCATTTTCTGGAACCGGTTTCCAGAAATCTGTTTAAAACGAGAAAAGAATTATCGGCATATTGTCAACGTTCTGTTGAACGTAAATTGGAAGATCGTCTAAGACGTGCGTCAGAGTAGGAAGAAAAGTGAAAAAAAAGTTTTATATCAAAACATATGGTTGTCAGATGAATGTTTATGATACCGAACGTATGATTGATGTAATGGCACCGGAAGGATATGAAGAAACGGATAGCCCTGAAGGTGCTGACCTTGTTGTATTGAATACATGTCATATTCGTGAAAAGGCGGCTGAAAAAGTATATTCAGATATTGGCCGGATAAAAAAAATGAAGCAGGCCAAAAACGATGCTGGAGAAGATATGATTTTAGCTGTGGGCGGATGTGTCGCTCAAGCTGAGGGCGCAGAAATTATGAAACGAGCCCCTGTTGTTGATATGGTTTTTGGACCACAGACATACCATAATCTTCCAAATATGATAAACAAATCACTGGCGTTAAAATCCCGTGGTGAGAAATCCAGAATTCTTGATACTGATCTTGCTGTTGATGAAAAATTCGACCAGCTATCAAAAAAGGCCGTGAAGAAGAAACCGACGGCGTTTCTTACTATTCAGGAAGGATGCGACAAGTTTTGTACATTTTGTGTTGTACCCTATACCAGAGGATCAGAATTTTCACGCTCAATTGATGATATCATGAGCGATGCCAGAAAACTGGCGGCGGCTGGCGTGGTTGAAGTAACGCTGTTAGGGCAGAATGTTAATGCGTTTCATGGTGTTTCATCAGATGGTGAGGAGTGGGGACTTGCTCAGCTCATTAGGAAACTGTCCAAAATAGACGGGTTTGAGCGCATCCGCTATACTACATCGCACCCACATGATATGACGGATGAGCTTCTTGAAGTACATCGTGATGTGGAAGAGTGTATGCCATATCTTCACCTACCGGTACAGGCAGGATCCGACAAGATTTTAAAGGCAATGAACAGAACTCATAATAGTGCAACTTATATCGAAATCATAAGAAAACTTCGTGAACACCGACCGGATATTGCACTTTCAGGGGATTTTATTGTTGGCTTTCCCGGTGAAACTGAAGAAGACTTTGAGCAAACAATGAAACTGGTTCGTAACGTCAGATATGCACAGGCTTTTAGTTTTAAATATAGTCCAAGGCCAGGTACACCAGCAGCGCAACTCGAAGATCAGATTGATGAAAATATTAAATCAGAAAGACTTACGCGATTGCAGGCACTTTTAAAAGAACAACAAACAGAATTTAACAATAGTGTCATTGGTAAAACCCTCTCTGTTTTAGTAGAAGCACCGGGGAAAACTGCTGACACAGTGTTTGGTCGTAGCCCTTATATGCAGGCGGTACAGGTTAATGTCGGTGAAAAAGATATTGAAAATCTTGTTGGTAGGATAGTTAATGTAAAAATCAATGAAGGCGGGCCTTTTAACATTCAAGGTGTACTTGCCTAAGCATTATGGATAAAATTTAACTTATGAAACAAAAAAGTGATAACAATATTATCTCCAGTGTTCTTGAATTCGAGGACAATTTATTGCTTCCGGCACTTTTTGGTGAACATAACTCAAATCTTGCCAGGATAGAAAATGAATTCGGGTGTACTTTATCCGGTAAAGGAAATTTACTGTCGGTAGAGGGATCAGAAGAAGCTTGTAATTTATCAAGGGATGTTCTTTATAACCTTTATAGTCGGTTGGAGCAGGGTCATGATGTTACAAGTGATGATGTGGATGGTGCTATCAGGTTGGTTACCATGCTTGACAGTCCGACTGTTAATTATGCGGCGCCAAGGGAAGTTGCTTTTGACGGTAAAGATGTTATCAGAACAAGCAAAACTATTATTTCACCGCGGTCGGTAAATCAGGCAAAATATATTAAAGCGTTAAAAAACGGGAATATGACCTTCGGGTTAGGGCCCGCAGGTACAGGTAAGACGTTTCTTGCTGTGGCAATGGCTGTATCCTATCTTATTGAGGGCAAAGTTGAACGGATCATTTTATCCCGTCCGGCGGTCGAGGCGGGTGAAAAATTGGGTTTCCTGCCTGGTGATATGAAGGAAAAAGTTGACCCGTATTTGCGCCCTTTGTATGACGCATTAGGCAAGATGATTTCAATGGAACAAACAGAAAAGCGTCTTGAACGTGGAGAGATTGAAATTGCACCGCTTGCCTTTATGCGTGGGCGAACCCTGTCCGATGCATTTGTTATACTTGACGAAGCACAAAATACCACGCCAATGCAAATGAAAATGTTTCTTACCCGATTTGGCCAGAACTGCCATATGGTTATTTGTGGTGATCCTTCACAGGTAGACCTTCCAGATGGAAATATATCTGGCTTAAAGGATGCCGTCGATACACTGACAGGAATAAAAGATATTTCATTTATTTGGTTTGATGATACTGATGTTGTTCGCCATAAACTGGTTGGAAAAATTGTCAAAGCATATGACCGGAAAGAAAGAAGTAAACCATAATGCTACTCCCTGAAGGTTTAATTCTTGAGGTTTCAGTGGATTTTGACGGCTGGCATAGCGAACTATCCGACTATAAAAAAATTATCAATAATGTAATTCATCAGATTGTGATAAATGTGCCGGAAGGAAAGCAATTATCAAAATTTCAGCATTTGGAACTAGGTATTATCCTTTGTGATGATGCTTTTATAAAACATCTAAACAAAACGTATCGAAACCAGAATAATGTGACTAATGTACTTTCTTTTGAAGGGTTAAGCCCCGATCAGGCAATAGCAATGTTGCAAACTGATGCACCTGCTCAGGCTTTCCCGCAAAGTCTTGGGGAAGTATATATTGCATATGAAACGTTAAAACGTGAGGCAGAAGCGGGGAATATCGCTTTCCGTAATCATTTTACGCATCTTATTCTTCATGGAATATTGCATCTGCTGGGGTATGACCATATTGAAGACAATGAAGCAGAAATAATGGAAGCTATTGAAACAAAATTATTGAGCAATCTTGCTATTGACGATCCATATGCAGCGTGAAATAGTAAATTTGAAATTTTATAGAGAGGATCAAATATAAAGCCATGCCGGCATCAAC
>JAUILB010000206.1 GCA_030432815.1 Alphaproteobacteria bacterium
TACTGCGTTGAAACTTTATGAGACGGATTTATAATTGATGTTACAAGTTCGCCGTAGGTTTGAATACGGGTTGTCGTACCACCTAAAGGAACAGCCATAATCGGATCTATACCTTCCGGTGCTACCAATTCATCTTCAAGCCCCGCAACTACATGACAGTCTATGCAGCGAAATGCCACAAAATAAGACTGCCCATAATTGGCATTACCTTCAGGAAGTGTAAAGCCATATGAAGATTCCGGCCCCATATCACAGGCCGAAAGAAAGAGACTGGATACAGCCAATATTAAAACAGTAAAATATTTCATTTTTCATCCTTTCCAAAATTTAATGATATAAATAAATCATATTCAATCATACCATATTCTGCGTTTTCCACAGATGACCTGGGTCAATATAAAAACTTTTGTTTATACCCAAATACCGATTTACTATTTCTTTTGATCGCAAATAGTATAGCTTTCATCGCAAAGCGCTTCCCAAAATAATACACGAACGTAATAAAGTATTAAAAAAAAATTTGATTGTGAGGACGGGACAATGACAGCTTCAGCATTATTCTGGGACAGAATAGCAAAACGCTATTCCAAATCCCCTGTTTCAAATAAAAAAGTTTATGAACGAAAGCTTGAAATAACAAAATCATATCTTTCACCGGAAAGCGAGATACTTGAACTTGGCTGTGGTACAGGATCAACAGCGCTTTACCATTCACCTTTTGTCAAACATATAACAGCCATTGATATTTCCAAAAATATGCTTGATATAGCGCAACAAAAAGCTGCGGATGCGAATATTACCAATATTTCTTTTAAACAAAGCACCATTGATGATTTTAATGCACCTGATGGAAGTTATGACATGGTTATGGCCCACAGCATTTTGCATCTTCTGCCAAATAAAGCACATGCCATCAAAAAGGCGTATAATCTTTTAAAACCGGGCGGTGTTTTTGTATCAAGTACATTTTGTGGCCGCGGCAAGGTAAAATTGCTTCGTCCATTTCTCGCACTGGGCGCATTTTTTGGACTACTTCCAAAAATAAGTTTCTTTAGCCCTGAATCCCTGCAAATGAGCATAAAAGATGCGGGTTTCCGTCTTGACCATGTCTGGCTTCCTGAAAATAGTGATGCTTTATTTGTTGTCGCTTTAAAACCAAGCCATTAACTGATTGTTAAGCAGCCAAAAATATAGTACCTAGTGACTGATCCAATGGGGTCTGTGAGTTATTATCAATAACGAAAGTACAGTCACTTATGGGGCTAAGCGTAAATACAAATCCGGGCGCACTAACTGCACTACAATATCTAAACAAAACAGGTTCTGAGCTTAACAAAACGCAGAACAGAATTAATACTGGATTAAAGGTATCCGGTGCTAAGGATAATGCCGCCATCTTTGCCATAGCACAAAAAATGCGGAGTACGATTGCCGCAAAAAATGCTGTTGGCCAGGGCATTGATCGCGCCCAATCAGTTGTTGATGTTGCAATTTCAGCTGCAGAAGCGATTTCAGATATACTTGTTCAGATGAAAGAAATTGCCGTCCGCGCCAATGACCCCGGACTAAATACCACAACCCGCACGACCCTTGAAAATGACTTCAATCAACTAGTAGATCAGGTTGATACTATTGGCGGAACGGCTGAATTTAACGGTAAGAATCTTGTGAAGCTTGGCGCAGAAGACCTAGAAGTGACTACGAACGAAAAAGGCAGCAGTTTCACGGTTCCTAAAGCAGAAATGCAGTCTATCAATCTTCAGCTCCAATTATCGGATTTATTGGATTTACCAAATTCCGCTGTAAAACTATTAATCGTTGACAATGCAATCAGTACCGTAAATAGCCATCTTTCAAGCTTGGGGAGCGCCCATAAACGCTTACAAATAGTAAAGACCCTAAACGAAAACCTCATTGATACCTTTGAAATAGGTGTGGGCAATATAGTTGACGCAGACCTTGCACGTGAAAGTGCCAGCCTTCAGGCATTACAGGTAAAGCAGCAATTGGGGCTTCAGGCACTGGCAATTGCAAATCAATCCCCGCAAGCGATCCTGTCCCTTTTTCAGGGCTAAGTTTAAGTTGGGTGAAATAACGGCCAATCCCATAAACAACAATTACAATTCTATAGTATCATGACAATTGGGAATTTTTTTGCTATCCTGAAAACACAGGAGAGCAAAATATGAATCAGTTAATAAAAACCATCTTCTTATTGGCAACTATTTCAGCATTATCAGTAGCGTCAATAGCACAGGAAAGCGAACCGGAACAAATCCGTGTTCCCAATAACATCCTCTCCGGCGAAGCACTTGGCGAGTTTCAGCTGGATGAACCCGATAATGGTAATATTCTTGCTCGTTATAAGAATTTTTTTACAAGTAATGATGAGCATTATTCCGTTGGAATTTATCAGGGAAAACAAGGCAGTAGGACTGTAAAAAACCAGGCCTATACGGAAATAATCTATATTGCTGAAGGCAGTATTCAGCTAAATACTGAAGGAAACAGCCCTGTTTCCTATACAGCAGGAGAAGGTGTTGTTATTCCCAAAGGGTGGAACGGGACATTTACCATTCCTAACGGCGGCCTTACGGGAATATATTCAGTTTATAAAAACGAAAATATGAAAGCTACGCCTGGTGCAGAAATTATCCTCTTGGATCGGGATACCATTGATGGAAAACGATTTTCTGACTTCAGGGCTTTTGACCCGGACGTAAGTGATATTGTTGCCCGAAATCACGAATTTTACCGCTCCGAAGACCAAAAATTTGGCATTGATGTCTGGGAAGCACAACCCGGCGAAGTTCCTTTTGCTGATCTTGGTTATGATGAAATGATTTATGTACTAGATGGTAACATGTCCTTCATCGACATGGATGGCGATGCACAGATATATAGTGAAGGAAAAGCAGTCATCCTGCCACAAGGCTGGAACGGCAAAGGCGTTGTGTCAACATCCGGTGCACGGGTTCTTATTTTCTGGCATTTCCATGGCGAACGGCAATAACACAATAATAGAGAAGCAACCATTAGCTAAGGCGCTTGCCCGTATCTGGATCGAATGTTGGAACAAAGGTAACCCTGATTCAATACCACTGAGCGATAATTTTACACATTCCAGCCCGTTTGGAACTATATCAGGCCGCAATCTATGATTGACTTGAAACAAAGCACGGTAAAATACTGAAAATAAAATCATTCTATGATGCCGGCGAGCTTGCAGGTCTGCCGGACAAAGACTAACATAAAAACAATAAGGGAATAAAGGGGAGTAGGCATGTCAATCGGGGTTCTGTCACTTTTGTCATTGCTACCGATTATATCGGTCGCAGTTTTTCTTGTAATACTGCGCTGGCCGGCAAGTCGGGCCATGCCCCTTTGCTATCTGGTGGCACTCATTCTGGCAATCACTGTCTGGCAGGTTCCCTTCATCCGGGTCATGGCGGCCTCCCTGAACGGGCTGATTGACGCTATTGAACTTATTTATATTATTTTTGGTGCAATCCTTCTCCTTAACACCTTGCAGCAAAGCGGCGCAATTCAAAGCATAAGACAGGGTTTTTCCAATATCACACCGGATCGTCGGATCCAGGTAATTATAATCGCATGGCTTTTCGGATCATTTATTGAAGGATCAGCAGGCTTTGGCACCCCTGCAGCAGTTGTGGTTCCATTAATGGTCGGGCTTGGTTTTCCGGCTATGGCCGCTGTGGTTGCTGGCATGATCATTCAAAGCACCCCCGTATCCTTTGGCGCACTTGGAACACCAATGCTTACCGGTGTTTACACCGGCCTTTTCGGTGATGCTGAAACACTCGCTTATGCGCAAGGGCTGGGCCTTGAATGGCTTGATTTTATTGCTTTCATCGCCGCAAAGGTTGCGATTCTCCATGCGGCTGCGGGAACCTTTATCCCGCTAATTCTTGTTTCAAGTATGACATATTTCTTCGGCAAGAACCGTTCAATCGCCGACGGGCTTAAAGTGTGGAAATTCGCCTTGTTCGCTGCGCTGGCCATGACTGTACCGTACCTGATAGTGGCACAGACGTTAGGCCCTGAGTTCCCTTCCCTGTTTGGTGGGTTGATTGGACTTGCCATTGTCGTTTCAGCGGCTCGTGCCGGATTTCTTATGCCAAAGGACGATGAAATATGGGATTTTGAACCCCGCGAAAACTGGGACAGCCATTGGATCGGCACCATAGAAATAAAAGAAAAGCCAATCGAAGGCGGATCTATGAACCTTGCCAAAGCATGGTCACCATATATTCTTGTTGCAGCGTTACTTGTGTTGACGCGGATGCCTGATCTTCCGTTTAATGCGATGCTGCGTGGCGAATTTTCAACCTTTACCATAAGTGGGATTTTTGGCACTACAATCGGGCAGTCAATCCAGCCCTTTTATACACCGGCCACGCTTTTTGTCGTTGCATCGCTTATTACATATTTCATTCACAATATGGATATGCGTTCTTATGCTGTGGCCTGGAAAACATCAGCAAAAACAATGCTGTCGGCGGGCGCTGCCCTTGTGTTCACTGTACCAATGGTACAGGTATTTCTAAATTCCGATGGCGGCGCATCCGGTTATGACCAGATGCCAATCGTTCTTGCAGAGGGGGTCGCCGCACTGGCTGGAACGGCATGGCCATATTTTGCCACTTTCATCGGCGGTCTTGGTGCCTTTGTTGCCGGCAGCAACACGGTAAGCAATATGATGTTTTCACTGTTCCAGTTTGGGGTTGGCGAACGTATTGCCGCTGATCCCACATGGATTGTTGCATTGCAGGCGGTTGGCGGTGCTGCCGGCAATGTTATCTGCGTTCATAACGTGGTTGCGGCATCAGCCGTGGTTGGGCTGATTGGGCGGGAAGGAGAAGTCATAAGAAAAACACTATTGGTGTTTATTTATTATGCGCTTTTTACCGGCTCAATCGGGTATGGCATTATCAATTTTGCTAGTGACGGTTTTCTTAATTCCGGCTTTATCATTGCGGCAACAATTATCGCCCTTTTCATCGGAATAATTATCCGACATGGAACTTTGCGAAAAAGTGTTGTTGCAAATTAAGTACCACAGAAAGTTTCATGCACAATTTCATTGGGCTTTGGGGCTTTTTCATACTCTGCATATTCCGGCTGTTCATCAAACGGCTTTGAAAGCACCTTGACAAGCTGATGGAAAGGTTTGAAATCGCCCTCCTCACCCGCTCTAATTGCTTCAGCCACACGGTGATTGCGCGGAATAAAGACGGGATTATTTTCCTGCATTATTTTTAATCGCTGTTCCTGCTCAGCCTTGTCCGCCCTTATATGATCACGCCAGTGCCGCAGCAGTTCCCGCCCAGCTTCAGTATCACTGAATAGTTCCAGCAAGCTATCCTCATTGCCGCCAGCGCAAACTTTCGTCAGATGTCTGTAAAAAAGTGTAAAATCGACCTGATTAATAGTCATCGCATCCATTGTTGCAGCAATAATGCCATCCTGGCTTTCATCATCCCCCAACAATCCAAGTTTATCGCTGAAGCG
>JAUILB010000207.1 GCA_030432815.1 Alphaproteobacteria bacterium
GGTATAATTGCCTTATGGCTTTCAGGCACTGAAAGATATTCACCTGAAAGCCATAAGGCAATTATACCTCCGGTCATGGCAAATGGAATGTTGCTTAAAACCAACAGAGCCTGCCTTACTGATTTAAATGTTATAAAAAGGAGCAGAAAAATAAGGCCAAGTGCAACAGGGACGACGATACCAAGTCTTTTTGCCGCCCGCTGCTGATTTTCAAACTGTCCACCCCAATCAAGCGTGTATCCGCTGGGAAGATTTATATTCTGAGCAACAATTTCTTTTGCTTCATCCACATACCCTACAAGATCTCTGCCTGCAACATTTGCGATCACAACAACCATACGCGACCCCTGTTCCCGTTGAATTGATACAGGACCCACAACACGTTCAATTCTCGCAACTGCTGAAAGGGGAATTCTACGTCCTTCAGGCAATGTAATAATGAGGTTCTCAAATTCTGCTGGGCTGTTTCTAAGATCGTTTTGCCCTTTTATTATTATAGGTGATCGCCTGGCTCCCTCATAGACTAACCCCACATTTAGTCCTTCAATCTGCGTCCTTAATACCTGTGTTATTTCATCTACTGTCAAGCCAAAACGGCCCGCTGTCATTTGATCTACATCCAGAAGTAAATATTGCGCTCCTTCATTAGCTGTTTTGTATACATTGTCGGCTCCATCAATTTTCCCAATGAGATTAATGATATTTTCACCTATTTCATTCAGAACATTTTGATCTTCACCAAATATTTTAATGGCTATATCACCGCGGACACCGGTCAGCATTTCCGATACCCTCATTTCAATTGGCTGGGTAAAATTGAATGCCACACCAGGTATTTTTTCCAGAGCAAGCGATATGTTTTCGATAAGCTCCTCTTTGCTGTTAACGGTCCACTCCTCTTCTGGTTTAAAGATCAAAAACCCATCGGTTTCATTTAACCCCATAGGGTCCAGCCCGATTTCATCAGAGCCAACCCGGGATACCATTCCTTTTATCTCTGGTACGTTTTCCATTAGGATCTGCTGAATACGGCTATCCAGCTCCATCGATTTTTCCAAGGTTATTGAAGGAAGTTTTTCCGATTGAACAATAACGTCACCTTCATCCATTGTTGGCATAAATGTTTTACCCACCTGCATATAGACAAAGGTTGCAAGAACCAACAATCCTCCCGAAAATAAAAACACTATACGTTTATTTTCCAGTGACCAATTTAACAACGGGACATATTTGCGCTGTATGAACTTTACAAGTCGTGTATCTTCGTGCCCAACTTTACGCGGCAAATAAGACGCCACAACGGGGATCACTGTTAAAGAAAGGAATAATGAACACGTCAGTGCAAAAACAATTGTAAGTGCGACAGGTGAAAATAATTTTCCTTCTAATCCCTGAAGGGACAGCAAGGGCAAAAACACAATGATAATAATCAACATACCAGATGTGACAGGTAAAGAAACTTCGCTGACGGCCCGATAAATCATGTGCAATTTAGGGTGACCCGATTGGTTCTTATTGGATAAATGGGTAACAATATTTTCAACAACAACAACAGCGGCATCAACCAGTATACCAATCGCTATGGCTAAACCTCCAAGGCTCATCAAATTTGCGGACATGCCAAATCTGTTCATTAAAATAAATGTCGAAAGGGCCGCCAAGGGCAAAATAAGAGCTACGGTTAAAGCCACTCTGATATCGCCAAGAAAAATCACAAGCAAAATAAGAACAAGAAAAATTGCCTCGCTGAGTGCCGTGGATACTGAATTTATAGCCCGATCAATAAGCGTTCCACGGTCATAAAATGTATTGATTTCAATATCACCCGGCAAGCTTGCTTCAATTGATGTAAGCTTCTCTTCTATGCCTGCGACAACCTCTCTGGCATTTGCCCCTCGGAGGCTTAAGACAAGTCCTTCAACCGCTTCACCCATTCCATTGGCTGTAACCCCTCCATATCGGGTAATAGATCCTATACGAACATCAGCAATATCACCAATTCTGACTGGTTCTGAAGAATGCTCCCTTACGACAATTCTTTCAATATCTGAAAGATCTGTAATACTGCCTGTTGTGCGTACTAAAAGTACTTCTTCCCCTTCATTAAGACGTCCTGCACCATCATTCATGTTGTTTTTTTCGATTGCATCAATCAGTTCAGAGTAGGTTATATCTTGTGCCAACATTGTTGAATTATCCGGTACGATCTCAAATGTTTTAACAAGACCACCAAGTGCATTCACATCCGCAACACCGGGAACACTGCGCAGTGCGGGCCTGATAACCCAATCAAGCAAAGTTCTTTTTTCCATCAATGTCATGCTGTCACCCTCGATCGTAAACATATACATTTCACCAAGAGGTGTCGTCATCGGGGCTATTCCACCTGTTATTCCAGAGGGCAAATCTTCCATGATGGCACTTAATCGCTCAGATACCTGCTGCCGCGCCCAATAAATGTCTGTTCCTTCATCAAAATCGATTGTGATATCCGTGAGCGCATATTTGGAAATGGACCTCAACATGCTCTGGTTTGGTAAACCCAGCATTTCGACCTCTATCAAAGCCGTAATTCTTGCTTCGATTTCTTCTGGTGTCATACCTGGCGCTTTAAGAATTATTTTAACCTGTGTTGTTGAAACATCAGGAAAGGCGTCAATTGGTGTTCTTTGAAACGAGTACCATCCAGCCACAATTATCAGGGTGGACATTAAAAGAATAATAAGCCTTTGAGTTAAGGAAAATTGAATAAGTTTATCTAACATTATTCATCACTCCCCAAGCCTTCCAGAATTCCTTTCAGCGTAACAATGCCTGTTATCGCTATCTTGTCATTCGAATTAATATCCCCTGCAACGACAATTGTGCTGCCCTCTTCAGATATGATAGTCACGGGCTTTAAAGTAAAACCATCGGATATACGTACAAAAATCGCCGACGTATTATTTTCGCGTATAACAGATGCAGTTGGAATTCGGTAATAAATTCCCGAGCTCATTTGTTGATCAAAGGTAACGTTGACATATTGCCCTGGAATAAGTTGCTTTTGACTACCATCCAGCAAGCCCCTTACTAAAACACCCTGATCTTCTTCATGCACCATTTGACCGATTGTTATAATTTCTCCCTTTATATCGGTTCCCGCTATATTAATCTTGTCACCAAGGCTTAAAGAAGAACGCAACAATAGAGGCACATGAATTTCGAGCCACAGCCTGTCTATTTGGCCCAGATTATACAAAGCAGTCATTTCATCTACTTGTTCTCCAGTTTCAACAAACTGTCTCAACACTGTACCATCAAATGGTGCATTAATAATCATTGTTCGCTTTAAGTCGCGTGAAGCTTGTAGTTTTTCAATCTGCTCATCGCTCATCCCTGAGAAGGAAAGAGTTTGCCGTGTACGAACGAGCGAAGATTCTGCTTCATGAAGTTCCGTTTGCCCTGCAAGGAAAGCTTTTTCAGAGATTATACCATCCTTAATAAGTTCTTCGTTACGGGAATGATTTCGGCTTGTGATCGTGTACCTAGACAATGCTTCCAGAAAATTTTGTTGGGCCTCAAGAAAATCCGGACTGGAAATTTCGGCAAGCATATCGCCTTCTTTTATAGTATCACCTTCCGCAACAACCAGCGCATTTACAACACCAGACATCATGGATGTTAGAACCCTCATCTTGTCATTTGGAATAACAACCTGCGCAGGAAAATTTTTGCTGGAAGTTGATGAAACCTGAACAGGATTAGCAAGATTTATTTCCATTTCATCAATTTGATTTTCGGAAATTCTTAATATTTCCTGCGCGTTACTGAATGTAGCTCCGTGCAGCAAGCCCAAGCCTGTAACCAAAGTACATATTAAAATGTTAAAGTTCATTTTCACGGTAACAATACTCCTAAAATCTGATTTTGACGAGCAACAGCCCGCTTACATTCAAGCTCGATTCTTTTTTTACTGAGTGAGGAAATGAAATATTCATCCTGAATTTTCAGTAAATCAATTAGATTGCTTTCACCTACATCGTAAGCTTTTTGACCTAATCGAAGATTTTCTTCAGCCAGTGACAAATGCTCTCTCATTATTGGTAATTGGGTCTCACAAATTTCAAGCTCATGCTCGGCATCATGTAATGCGAGCTTTAAATCCCTTTTGATGAATTCTTTGCTTTTTTCTGCTTCTGCCACTGCCAGAGCCGCTTCCATTCTTTTGGAATTTGTATGAGACCCGGCACCTAATGGAATAGATATTCCGACATTGACTGAATTTATATCGCGATCAAAAACCGATCCGCGTTCTTTTTTTAATCCAAATGATAGCGACGGCGCACTTGACCAGCTGTTTTTTTGTATTTCATAATCGGCCCTGATCAGATCAGCATTGGCGTCTGCAAAAACCAATACGGGATAATTTTCGATATCTGATTCCAAATCACCTAAATTATCAGATATAATCCTTTCCTCCTCAATAAGCGCAGGAGCCAAAGTTAACCCCGTAAGGCTTTCATATCGTCTGGCAACATCAATATATTCCGCATCAGCATTTAAAAGGACGATCTTCTGATCCATTACTTTTTGAGAGCTCATGATTGTATCTTTTTTGGGGATATTTCCAGATGCAACTCCCCTCAGGATTAATTGGTGTAATTGT
The DNA here is from genome assembly GCA_030432815.1 of Alphaproteobacteria bacterium. Classification (GTDB taxonomy): domain Bacteria; phylum Pseudomonadota; class Alphaproteobacteria; order Sphingomonadales; family Emcibacteraceae; genus Pseudemcibacter. The sequence goes on from JAUILB010000207.1 coordinate 4,649, forward strand.
TCTGCTAGGTTTAAATTACGCGTTGCTTCATCAAGTCCGAGCTCAGCCAATTTAAGTTCCCAAAGCAGTTCTCTTACCTGACCTGTTATTTCCAACTCCACTAATTTTTCAAATGCCTCATTTTCTCTGTCAGACATTCTGGCCTTAAGTTTATTTGCTGCTTTCTGACCTGGCATCCAAAGTGGTAGATTAAGAGAGCTTTCCCATTCTCTTAATCCTTGGTTAGACATTACAGAATCGTTTTGATGGCTGATTGATAAATTAGGAGTGTCTGAAAACAGACTTGAGGCCTTATTTGATAATGCTGTTGTATATTTTTCTTTCGATCGCAGAACAATATTATTTGGTGATCTGGTAATAGCAGCCGCCACAACATCAGCTGGGGTAAGCGATGATGTTATTTCAATTTTTAACTCTTCCTTTATATGATCTTCTTGAGCAATAGCTTGCGTTAAGCTGACCAAAACAAACAGAAACCAGAGCACTGTTCTTACAACCATTCCGTCTTCTCCTTTATCACTTAGGAGGTCTTTAACACATGGACCTGAAACGAAACTGAAAAAATGCAGCGATCTGAAATTCAATGATGGAATTGATTATATAGATTAGGCTTATTCGGATAATTACCTTTTTATTGGCACACTCAGTGATACAAAATTATGGATATCCGCTGCACCCACGGGCACTGCTTTTCTTTTATTCGCAGCTACAATATGATCTGATTCCTGCCCTAGAGGTCATCGGGGCTTCCGTAGACAACTTTACCGCCAAACAGGGTCAGTAATACTTTTGTATCTGAAATTCTGGATGGTTCAATATCAAACAGGTTCTGATCTAGCACAACAAGATC
>JAUILB010000208.1 GCA_030432815.1 Alphaproteobacteria bacterium
CAACCGGACTTATCGATCCACCTGTGGAAATCCGCCCCGTTGAGACGCAGGTGGACGACCTTCTTCATGAAGTTAAAGATGTAATCAACAATGGCCACCGCGTATTGGTCACGACACTTACAAAAAGAATGGCGGAAGATTTAAGCGAATATATGCATGACAGCGGTCTTAAGGTGCGGTACATGCATTCAGATATTGAAACTCTTGAACGTATTGAAATTATTCGTGATTTGAGGCTGGGCGTATTTGATATCCTCATCGGTATCAACCTGCTTCGTGAAGGGCTTGATATCCCGGAAACTGGGCTTGTTGCTATTTTGGATGCCGATAAGGAAGGCTTCCTAAGATCAGCAACATCACTGATCCAGACCATTGGTCGCGCGGCACGTAATGTTGACAGTAAAGTAATTCTTTATGCGGATAAGGAAACCAATTCCATCCGCGCCGCCATCGCCGAAACGGATCGTCGCCGTGAAAAGCAAAAAACTTATAACGAAGAACATGGCATTACCCCGGAAAGCATTAAAAAATCCATTGGTGATATTGTCGGCGATACAGCAGAGGGTGATCATGTTACTGTTTCCCTTGATACTGACGGTACAAACAATATGGTCGGTCATAACCTTAGAAGCTACATTGAGGGGCTTGAAAAAACCATGCTTGAAGCCGCCGCCAACCTTGAATTTGAGGAAGCTGCAAGGCTTAGGGACGAAATCAAACACCTTGAAAATAAAGAGCTTGGTATCGATTTTGACCCGATGGCCAGAAATGTTGGACAAAGACCGGAACGCCCGCAAGGACGATCAACCCTTGGCAAGCCCGGCACAAGACAGTACCGTAAGAAACGGGGAACACCAACGCCCAGAAAATTTTAGGGAAAATGAAAAGCGGGGAGGTTTAAATGTTTAAGGATGCCAAGGATTTCATCGACAATAAAATCGATCGCCGGACATTTATGGCAAAGCTTCGCGATGTGGGTGTTTCCACAGTCGGGGCTGGAACAATCGCAAGTTCCCTTTCGATTCCGACCGTATCTGCACAGGAACCTGGTACCCCCGAACCCAGCCAAATAGTTGAGGACTTAACCGGTGGGGAACTGATGGCGGAATTCCTGATAGAATGGGATATACCATATGTTTTTGGTCTTGCCGGTTCCGAAGAAGTTGGTTTTCTTGATGCGCTCGTGGACCGGGATCAACTAAATTATGTTACCTGCATCCATGAAAATGCAGCAATGGCAATGGCAGATGGCTATAGCCGGGCGACAGGAAAAACATCAATTGTTAATCTGCATAGTGTGGCCGGTGCAGCCTATGCCCTTGGGCAGATGGTAAGTTGCTATCGTGACCGCACACCGGTTGTTGTAACAGCAGGACGGCAAACAACTGAATATCGTGGCAGTAATGGCTTTCTTGAAGCACCAAACCTACATAAACTGCCCAGTGAATATGCGCAGTGGACCTGGGACATAACATCCGCAAACACCATTACAGAAACACTAAGACGTGCCTTTATGCTGTCAGAAGCACCGCCAGGAGGGCCAACTTTTCTAACATTCTCAAAGGACCATTGGGAAACACGCGTAAAAAGTGCTGAAATAATACCCCGCTCCCGTTCAAAAGTTGATAGCCTTGTGCCGGCTAAAGAAAGTGATATTAAAAGAATAACTGATTATTTGATTGCAGCAGAAAGACCGATGCTTTTCCTTGATGATGACTGTGTCAGGCAGGATATCAGCGTGGAAGTTCAGGAAATTGCTGAACTGGTGGGGGCCGGTGTCAGCCTTGGGGCGCGGATGCCGTGCGTTTACCCGAATACTCACAGTCATTTTTGTGGCAATTTTGGTATTGATCAGGAACTGGCCCAAAGCATTGACTGTTTCTGGGCCCTTGGTGGGCATATGTTCAAGGTTGTCAATAAGTCACCAGTACCATGGGTGCAAAGGGATGCAAAAATAATTCATACAAGCCTTGCCGGATCAGAAGTCGGCCGCAATTATCCGGTTGATATTGCCGTCGTTGCCAGCGTTAAGGCCACGGCGCAGGCTGTGCTTGCTGAACTTAAAACCCGCAGCATATCAGGTAAAGATGACAGCTGGGTTCATGATTATACCAAGGCCCGTCGCAAAGTGATGGATGAAAAAGCCGCGCGTGAACATGACTGGGCACCGATATCAACATCCCGTTTGATGAAGGAACTGGATGCGCAGGTCGCGGATGACGCCGCCGTGGTCACAGAACTTATTCTGTCCAAATATCATTTGTGGGATTATTTTAAAATTGATCACCAAAAACCGTTTAATGAACGCAGATATAATTATGCCACCAATTCAGGGGTACTTGGGTGGGGACTTGCCGCCTCAATCGGTGTAAAAATGGGTAACCCGAAACGGGAAACATGGTGCTTTACCGGTGACGGATCATTTAATTTTGGCTCTCAAGCCCTATGGAGCGCGTCTCGCTACGATGTACCCGTTGGGATCGTAATTTTTAATAACGGTGAATATGCTGCCAACCGCAAGGCGCAGAATTTTTACCGCGGAAGATCATCAGAAACCGGAAATTACATTGGCGTAAATCTTAAACATCCGGATATTGATTATGCCAAAATGGCTGAAAGCTACAGCATAAGGGGCGAACGGGTTGAAAACCCGGATGACCTTTCCGCCGCCATTACTCGCTGTCGAGCCGAAATGGCACGGGGGCGCCCATATGTGCTAGATGTACGCATAGAACGCTTTGATAAAGGCATGGAAAGTGAATATTACGATTACTTTTCCGTTGCCCGGCAAAGTGATTGATATCCTTGATAGAATTTCAACTTCAAGATAAAATTATTTTCATAAACAGGTAAGGCTGAGGGATAAGTCCATGATATTAAGACGCCTTAGACATTATTTAAAAGAACAAAATTTGAGCGCTGCCGGGCTTGAAATGATTGTTGTAATTATAAGTATTATTATCGGTCTTGGATTTTCCAACTGGAACGAAGAACGACTGGAAAATCTTGAAGGTGACAGGTACTTGTCACGCATTGCTGATGAACTTGAACAGGATATCCGTTTCTTTGATGGCGTACTTAGAATGAACGAAAGAAGCATTAAAAATGCAGAGTTTCTGCTTCAAACCATTGAAAATGAAAATCTTGTGCGTGAAGACCCAAGCCGATTTATAACGTCGCTTTCCACGATTGGTGCTTCTATCGTGGTCAATGTCAATAATAACACATTCGAAGAAATAAAATTCAGCGGAAAACTGGATCAAATTGACGATGAGGAACTCCGAAGCCAGATAGCAGATTATTATGACTTTATTGAAGTGTCTCAGACCTTCAATCACTTAAGAATTAATGCAGAAGTCGGCTATCAGGACCGATATGCGGGTATTTTAGCACCAGAGCAGTATGGCCAGTTTGGCCGAAATATTGAATATTCTGAGGTCGATGCGCTTTTGGTCTATGAACGCTTTCTGGAAAATGAGGAACTGATTGAATGGATACCCATTTTGATCGGTGCCAAACACGGCACGATTAATTTCAGCACACGATCACAGCAAAATGCAAAAAATTTACTTGCAAAAATTCGCGGCGAAACACCGGAAGATGATGAAACTGAAGACCAGGCCGCTAATTAATTTACCCATGGAAAATTGCCGCGGCTCGCTTTAACACTCTGATATTTAAAGTCATCACCATTATCCGGAAGCCAGATTGCGTACCCCCCATTGTTATAAAAATCCCAACGGTCAAGAACCAACCCGGCCGGGCATTCAATTTCCACTGGCACCGTACTTATGATCGCATCGGCAGCAGCACAGTCTTCCATAAGGGCAAGTTCATTCTGCACAATTGATATCATGATATTATTTGCCCTTGCCGGATGATAAAGACAGCTGAAACTGTCACAGGAAATTTCCCTGCCATCTGCCTTCTTCATCTGAAATGAATTATATTCCCAACGACTTATACTTGGCGCCGCAAAACGCTGTAGCCACCGTTCACGGACTATCTGACTGCCATTCATACGGTTAAGAACTAAACTATTATCATCATTTCGGATTGCAATAGTTCTTCCAGAATTGTCCACCAGAATATCCGGTTTTACATAGGTAACCGCTGAATACACGCCAGTAATTATCAATGGGATTCCCAGATACCGCCATTTTAAGTGCCAAATTCCAAGCCATAATGCCCCAAGAACGATAAGAACCAGCGCCCGAAGATCAATAGCCGGTATTGCCAATGTGGAACCCGGTAATCCGGACACCCAATAAGCTGTTGCCATAATTATTTCCAGCCCCCATGACATTGGAATGAGTGCCAGTTTTTCTAAACCAAAAGGAAACAAAACAAGCGTCAAAACGATCCATGGCATTACCCATGACCCCATTACAGGCATTGCAACAAGATTAGCGAGCAACCCGTATAGGACAACTTTATTAAAATGGTAAAGTGCGAATGGTGCTATGGCAAGTTCAGCGACAAGTGATGTAAATAAACTTCCCACCACGAAATAAAGTATTTTTTGCCGAAAACTATTATCACCACGGAATTTATTCATAAATTCATTTCCAAACCGTTCAAATACAATGACAAGCGCAATAACAGCAGCAAATGACATCTGGAAACTCACACCAATTAGCGCTTCCGGGCGGGTGATGAGGATAAAAGTAGCAGCAATTGCAACTAATCTTAATGATATCGCTTTACGGTCAGTAATCACCGCTAAAAATACGATTACAACCATTATAAAAGCTCTGATAGTCGGTATAGAAGAGCCACTGATAACAAGATAGCCAAGCCCTGCGATCCCGGCAACAATTGCGGCCCATTTTTTAATGGGATAGCGAAGTGCCAAACCCGGAAACAAAGAAAAAACAAATCTGGCCGCAAAGAAAACTACCCCGCAAAGCAACCCCATGTGCAAGCCAGAAATAGCAAGTAAATGGGCAAGCCCCGCATCACGCATCGCTTCGGTAAGGTTCGAAGACATACCGCCACGTATACCAGTGATGAGAGCAGCCGCAAGAGTACCCGTCTCACCCGGTAATGCCAATTTTATGCGTTCAGCCATATGTTGGCGTAATTTATCCAGCTCGCTTGATAAAGTTTGATTTTTTTCAATGATTTCAAGTGGCGATACAGAATAACCAACAGCACTGAGCCCTTGAAACCAAACCTGCCTTGCATAATCATAATCACCCGGCATAGAAGGGCCCGGCGGTGGCATGAGACCAGCACGAATCTCAATTTTGTCCCCTGGATACGGCATATCATTAAATTTATTAATCCGAACATTGACAAACTTTAGTGAATTTATCCCCTGAATTTCCGTATCCCTTAATGTCAACCGGATTTTGCCATCTTCATACATATGAACATAGTCAACAGTTCCCACAATATTGGTTGGCCTTATTTCACGTTCAAGAGTGGGCGTATCAACATAATATACCCTATACGCAGTGGCAAAATATCCAATGATGATGAAAAACACTGCG
>JAUILB010000209.1 GCA_030432815.1 Alphaproteobacteria bacterium
TTCAAACCTACTTGAAGATGGAAACGCGCTGCATATGCTAATTCATCCGGTTCTTGACCATCGCCGTGATAAAAACGGCAAGATGGTTGAAAAAGGCGGTACTGCTTTCACAGAATCCGTTATGCATATTGAAATTACCGCCATGAGTAATCAGGCCGAAATTGATGCACTATCAGAAAAACTGAAGCAGGTTACAGATTTTGTGCATGCCTCCGTAGAAGACTGGAAACCAATACTCAAAAAAATTGAGGAAACATCTGAAAATCTGAACCTGGCTCCGAAATCGGTACCACGCGCTGAAGTCAAGGAAGCGCAAGCCTTCCTGAAATGGCTCACGCAAAATAATTTTACCATGCTCGGATACCGCGAATATGACCATAAAAACAAAAAACAGCCTACCAGCGGAGAAGGCTTCGGTATTCTAAGGGATCCTGATGTTCAGGTACTGCGCGGACCCGAAGGGTTAGTGGCGATATCACCTGAAATAGAAGATTTTATGAGCCATGACAAAATCATGAATATTACCAAAGCCAATGTTAAATCATTGGTTCACAGAGTGGTGCATCTTGATTATATCGGCTTTAAAAAATTCGACAAAAAAGGCAAAGTCATCCGCGAATCCCGATTTGTAGGTCTATTTACATCAGACAGTTATAATCAACGGGCACAAAATATTCCGTTTCTTGACCGGAAAGTCCGCTCTATAGTGGAACGTTCCGGGTTTGATTATAACAGCCATGATGGTAAAGCATTATTTCACATTCTGGAAACGCTGCCCCGCGATGAACTGTTCCAGATTGATGAAGATCTGCTGTTCCAAACATCGATCGGCATTTTGCATTTGAATTTAAGACCTCAATGCCGTGCTTTTATCCGCAAAGATAAATTTGAGCGCTTTGTGTCTGCCTTGGTATTTGTTCCGCGTGATCTTTATAATTCAACCCTGAGATCAAAAATCGAAAAAATACTTTGTGAAGAATTTAATGGTGAGTTGTCATCCCGTTATGCCCAGCTTAGCAATGACCGGATTGCACGCTGGCACTTTATTATCAGAACAAAACCCGGCCAGGTGAGAAATCCCCTTCCCGATACTATTAATAACCGCATTGCTAAAGTTGCACAAAGCTGGACGGACTATTTTCATGAAGTATTGATTGATCGCCATGGAGAAGAAAAAGCCACACAGCTGTTTCGTAAATACAGCAAATCATTCAATTCAGCTTATCAGGAAAATTTTGACCCGCGTTTCGCCGTAACCGACGTCGACAAGATGGAGCAATTACCTGTCTGCAATAACATAGCCTTTAATTTTTACCGCGAACCTGAAGATATGGATAATGTGGTTCGTCTTAAAATATATACAAGCCGTAATGCCATTGCGCTGAGTGACTGCCTGCCAATGCTTGAAAATATGGGTCTTCGGGTTATTGAAGAATATGCATTCGATGTTATCACAGAACAAGCCGGTGAAGAAATAAAACACAGCATTCACGATTTCTATATGGAAGATCCTTCAGGAAGTCCTTTTGAATTAGGTGCTTTGAAAACCCAGATGGAAGATGCGCTGATTGCCGTATGGGGCAATGAAGTTGATAATGACGGATTTAATAAACTCGTTCTTAAAGCCGGGATGACTTACAAACAGGCGTTGGTTCTGAGAATATACAGTAAATACCTTCGTCAACTTGGAAGTTCATACAGCGAAACCTACATGCAGGATACGCTCACACAATATGTTGATGTTTCGAAATTACTGACAGAATTATTTGAAATTAAATTTAATCTAGAGGATACCAAACCAGCTGATCGACAGAAAAAAGCGGACAAGCACATAGAAAAAATCAAATCGCTGCTTTCCAATGTGGCCAGCCTTGATCAGGATCGTATGCTTCGAAACTATCTTAATGTAATAAGCTGTAGCCTGCGCACTAATTTCTACCAGCAGAAAGAAGACGGCCATACCAAATCCTATATTTCCATCAAAATCAATAGCGCGAAGGTTGATGAAGCACCAAAACCAAGGCCTTATGCGGAAATATTTGTTTATTCACCACGCTTTGAAGGTGTGCATCTGCGTTCAGGACCTGTAGCCCGTGGAGGACTAAGGTGGTCTGATCGCAAAGAGGATTACAGAACAGAGATTCTTGGGCTAGTTAAAGCGCAACAGGTAAAAAATACGGTTATTGTACCTGTAGGCGCCAAGGGTGGCTTTGTGCCAAAACAAATGCCCCTAAACCCGTCACGTGAAGAATTCCTGGAAGAAGGGATCACCTGTTATAAATCCTTTATTTCCGGTTTATTGGATATTACCGACAATCTTAAAGATGGGAATGTAATTCCACCTGAAAATGTAGTGAGACAGGATGGCGACGACCCTTATCTTGTTGTTGCTGCGGACAAAGGTACGGCAACATTTTCCGATATCGCAAATGGATTAGCCCATGATTATGGGTTTTGGCTTGATGACGCCTTTGCTTCAGGTGGATCTGTCGGTTATGACCATAAAAAAATGGGTATTACAGCACGTGGGGCCTGGGTCAGTGTTCAGCGACATTTCCGTGAACGCGGTATTGATGTGCAAAAAGACAGCATTACCATTGCAGGTATTGGTGACATGTCCGGTGATGTTTTTGGTAATGGTCTTCTTTGTTCTGAAGTCGTAAAGCTTGTCGCCGCATTCGACCATCGAGACATTTTTATTGATCCGGAACCGGATCCAAAGAAATCCTACAAGGAACGTAAACGTATGTTTGATTTACCACGGTCCAGCTGGGAGGATTATGATAAAAAGCTTATTTCAAAGGGAGGTGGCGTCTTTAGCCGTAGCCTTAAATCAATCGATCTAACACCAGAAATGAAATCTTTATTCAGCTTTGATGATGATACAAATTCTGCAACACCAAATGACCTAATCCGTGCAATACTTAAATCGCACGTTGATCTTCTTTGGTTTGGCGGTATCGGCACGTATGTAAAAGCCGAAGGCGAATCAAGTGTTGAGGTCGGGGATCGGGCCAACGATGCCATTCGCGTCAATGGTAAGGAGCTTAATTGTAAAGTTATTGGCGAAGGCGGAAACCTTGGTTGCACACAACGTGGCCGTATTGAATATTGTTTGAATGGCGGGATGATGAACACAGATGCCGTTGATAACTCTGCTGGTGTTGATTGCTCGGACAATGAAGTAAATATCAAGATTTTACTGAACAGTATTGTCGCTGACGGCAAAATGACAAAAAAACAGCGTGATAAGCTGCTTGAAGAAATGACAGATGATGTGGCTGAACTTGTACTGCGGGACAATTATCTACAAACGCAGGCAATAAGCCTTGCGAAATCAAGTAGTATCCGTCAATTGGATAGCTTTGAACGATATCTGGACGAACTTGAAAAATCTGCGAACCTTGACCGGGAACTTGAATTTCTTCCCGATGATGAAGAACTTGAAGAGCGCGCAGAAAAATCACTTGGATTAACACGCCCTGAAAATTCCGTTCTGATTGCTTATGCGAAAATGTCATTATTTGACAGTTTGATGGCAAGTAATTTTCTGGATGACCCCTATTTGGAAAAATTTCTGTTCAAGTCATTCCCGCAAAGACTGAGCACCAAATATAAAGCGGAAATGAGAAATCATCAGCTGCGTAGCCAGATCATCGCCAAGGTGCTTTGTAATGATATCGTTAACCGCGGTGGTATACAGGCAATCAAAGAAGAAACCGGTGCAAATGGTGCGGAAATTGCACGTGCATCAATCATCACAAGTGAAGTTTTTGAACTGGATAATCTTTGGGACAGGATTGAAAAACTGGATTATATAGCACCTGCGACCATACAGATATTGATGTTGATGGATGTGGAAGAATTTGCCCGCAAACAAACTATCTGGTTTTTGAATAACACTGATCCAAAACAGCCTATTCAGAAAATTATCGATAACTATAAGCCGGGTATTACTGAACTATTTTTAATGGATACAGTTGCAAAGATATCTTCTGATGAAAGTTTCCTAAACAAAAAGAACATGTACACCGAACAAAATGTTGATGATGCGCTTGCCAGTCATATCGCCAGCCTTGATATCAAAACAGCCGCATGTGACCTTGTACAGGTGGCCAAGGAACTAAACCTTGATGTTACGCAGGTTGCAGAGGCCTATTTCATGTTTGGTGATGAACTTGGCTTTGACTGGCTGAGAGCACAGGCAGAAATGGTTGAAACATCAGATCATTGGGACAGGCTGGCCGTTAACAGTATTTTGGGTGACCTTCAGGATCAACAAAAAATCTTGACCCGAACCGCCCTTAATGGCTGTAAAGATAAAGACTGCGTTAAAAGTGCGAATAAGTGGATCACAGATAACAGGTCTTCAACAGAAAGGGTCAAAAAATTACTTGATGACTTTAAGCATGCCGGCAATCTGAATGTAACAAAAATGGGTTTTGCCGCACGCCAGATCAGAAACGTGGTGGTCGATTAAGACCACCACCAATAATAATTTTAGTGCCTGAAATGACGCATGCCTGTCAGTACCATTGAAAGGCCTGCTTCATCAGCAGCAGCAATAATTTCATCATCACGGATAGACCCGCCCGGCTGAATAACCGCTGTTACACCCGCTTCAGCAGCACTTAACAGACCATCTGCAAATGGGAAAAAGGCATCGGATGCAACAACTGATCCTTCCGTCATAGGCATTTTTAATCCGGCAGCTTCGCTGGCATCTATTGCTTTTCTGGCAGCCGTGCGCGAACTATCAACACGGCTCATCTGACCGGCACCAATACCCACCGTTGCACCATCTTTTACATAAATAATCGCGTTGGATTTTACATGCTTGCAAACGGTAAAAGCAAAAAGAAGGTCATTTAATTCCTGCTCGGTAGGTTGCCGCTTTGTCACAACTTTCAAGTCGTCTAATGTAACTTTCCCATTATCCCTGCTTTGTACAAGATAACCCCCCGCTACTGACCTTATTGTCTGCCCGACACTACGTGGATCAGCTATACCGCCTGTTACAAGCAATCTAAGGTTTTTCTTGGCAGCCATTATTTCACGTGCTTTTTCATCGGCATCGGTCGCAATGACCACTTCTGTGAAAATCTTTGATATTTCTTCGGCGGTTTCGCCGTCAAGCGGGCCATTAAGAGCGATGATGCCTCCAAATGCACTGGTCTGATCACAAAGAAGCGCTTTATTATAAGCTTCAATGTAGCTTTCTCCGCGTGCAACCCCGCACGGATTGGCATGCTTGATGATTGCTACCGCTGGCCCGTCACTCGGATCAAATTCACTGACCAGTTCAAAAGCGGCATCAGTATCGTTTAAGTTATTGTAACTAAGCTCTTTTCCCTGAAGTTGTCTTGCGGTTGCAATTCCTTTTCTTGGGTCTGCGCTACGTGTAACATAAAATGCTGCGTCCTGATGCGGATTTTCTCCGTATCTCAACGTTTGTCGTTTCGCTGCCGTAATGTTTAGGCGTTCAGGA